>CAYMQL010000412.1:0-3386 GCA_964392255.1 uncultured Planctomycetaceae bacterium
GCAGCACTGTGGCCGTCCCAATCTTGATCCCCGGCGAGTAGCCGCCTATGGAGAATACGGTCTCACTCGTCCTACCATCAGGGGCGTACTCCGAGATTATCCGATCGCCGTGCAGATTGTCGACCCACACTTGATCGAAAACGTCCAGGAACCGCTCCCGCATTCCTGTGAAGGAAAGGCCGTCGAGCCATGAGTAGTTGGAGATGAAACAAACCACACCCTTTCCGGGTTTGTTCATCTCGACAATGCGGCGTTCGGCCATCCGAAAGAATCGCACATACAGCTCATTCAATCCTTGGCCCTGTGGCGGTGGAGCCTTCTTCGTAGTGCGGTACGCGACTGAGAGCGCACGCTCCTCGCCAACTGCAACGCCGGCAAATCCGTTGTAAGGTGGATTCCCGAGGATGACCAGAATTTTCTGGCCGCGCTTGATTTGGTCGGCCGCGTCTTTTTCCTCCTGCAACTCGTGCCATGCCATGACCTTCTGTTTCGGTCCCTTGGGCGGCTCCCAGCCGGTCAGGGCGTTGGTCAAATACACGCCGACGCGCTCGCCCTTCTTCTGCGACAGCGGCGCGCCTTCGGCTTGGAGCAATAGCCCCAACTGCAAATGCGAAACAACAAAAGGCGCCGGCATAATCTCGAAGCCGAACACGCGATTCATGGCGGCTTGCTTCACGTCGTGGCCAATTAAAGCGTCGTCGTGCTTTTCTCGCAGGTTATGGGCAATCTGTTTGAGCACTTCGACCAGATACGCCCCCGTGCCGCAGCAGGGATCGAGCACGATCACGTTGGGATCGGCCAATCCGTCGGGCAGGTCCAACTCCTCGCGCAACACGCGATCCACGCGGGCCACCTGGTATTTGACGATTTCGGGCGGGGTGTACCAAACGCCCAACTGATTGCGCAACTCGGGGTCGTAGGCTTCGAGGAACGGCTCGTAGAAGTACTGGACCGCGCGTTCCTCCTCGAAATGGTTGAAAAACTCGCCGCGCTCGACGCGGTTGAGCACGCCGGCGGCCCAGTCCAACACCTCGACCAGCCCGAGCGGACCCAGCCGGCTCGGCTTGGCCACTTCCTCGTACAACGTGCGGATGAAAGGCACGTGGAGCGACCATTCGGCGGTCCGCCAATCGAATCGGGCTTTGGGGCCGGGGTTGTCCTTGTGCCAGCGGACCCACGCCGAAAACACCCCGTAGAAGAGCGTCTGCACGAGCGTGGACCGGAAAAAATGCTCGCCCTTCTCTTCGGTAAACTTCATGCCCAAGGCTTCTTCCAAGGCCGACCGGACCGCTTGCAGGGCCGGAAGCTGCTTTTGCCGTTCGACGCGGGCAAGGGCGTCGCGGGCGTACGACGCCAGGAACCACGCCACGTCTTTCGGATTGCCCAATGGCGCAGCCTGAAGGCACGCCCGCTTGATGAACTCGATGAATTGAGCGCCCTGGGCCTCGGCCGCGGCGCGTGGATGCGCGGCCGTGCGCTGCCAAAAATCCGATTCGCTCGGGGCCAGCGCGTAGCCTTCGCGCGCGACCGGCTCGCCCGTCGGACCGCGCTCGACAATCAAAAACTCGCGCAGGTTCGACACCAGCACGATGCCGTACGCTTTCAGATAGTCTTTGACCTGCTTGCTAGCGGCGACGGCCGCGACGTCGGGCTTCGTGCCCTTGACTTCGAGGGCCCCGCGCGCCGGCAGTTGGCCGGGCTTCGGTTCGCCGTCGGCCTGGCGCTGAAATTGATCGGGGGTGAACAGTCCGCCGTCGGGCAGGCCCGCGCCGCGATTGGCGATATTGATCACGCACCGGACCTTGGGCCTCAGGGTCTTGCCCACCTCGTTGAACAGGTTCGACAATGCGGGATAATAAGACGTTTCGGGCACGCCGGCCCCGGTCGCGCGAATGTCGCGCAGTTCTTTCAGATAGGTTTCGAGCGGATTCATGTCTCCGTTGTACTCATCGCGGGGGGGCGATGCAAGTAGAGAATCGAGAAGAGCCGACGCAACGGAACGTCCCGGCCGCAATGAAAACGCAAATAACGGGGCGCGGTGGGCAATCGCGTTAGCCAGGATGTCTCATTTCCGCCGTAGTTTCTGGCTCCGCCTTCCATAGCAGGACGGCACGGGACCAGCGAACCTGCGGCCGATCGACGATGCAAAAACCTGCTTCTTCCGCGGCGGCGACCTCGCGGGCGAACGACTTGCCGGAAACATGAAGCGGAGGCTCGGCCAGCAGCAACTCGCCGCCCGGCTTCAAGCAGGCATGGATTTCGCCCAACAACCGGCGTTGGTCGGGCACTTCATGAAGCATCGCAAAGATCAACGCGAAGTCGGCCTCGAGGTCGATCTCAAGCCGGTCCTGTTGACACTTGTGCATGACGATTCGGTCGGCCACGCCGGCCTTTTCGGCCCGCCGCCGCAGCATGGCGAGCATCTGCGGCTGGAGATCGATGGCCACCACCTTGCCGCCGTCGCCGACCATCTGCGCCATCGGGATCGAGAACCAGCCCACGCCGCACCCCACGTCGATCGCGGTCATGCCGGGCTTGACGTAAGGACCGACGATTTTCTGCGGATCGTGAAGCCAGCGGCGCAGCGGAGGATTAATCGTCAGCGGAACCGACCACCAAGGACAAACATGCGCGGCCATGCCGGTTCTCCACGATTTCTGATTGTACGCAACCTATTCCAACACCGTCTGCCGCGGCTTCTCGATCGGCTGCGGATGGGCAACCTCGGTCGGACGCGGATCGCTGGCCGATAGGTCGGCCGGCAAACCAGGAACGCGCCAGCCGGTCGCCGGCGCGGCGCTGAATCGATCGCGCGGGCCGGCCGAGGCCAATTGCACGATCGGTCCGGGGCTTGGGCGCGGATCAAGCCACTTGATGGACGTTGCGGGCCGCAACGGGGCGGCTGCCGCGACGGCCCTCACCCCAGGCCCCTCTCCCAAAGGGCGAGGGGAGGAACTTGCTACGGCCACCGGCCCGGCGCTCAAATCACGAGGGGAGTTTTGGGAGGTCGGCAGATTGACCGGCGTCAGTGCGGCCAGCGGCATGGGCGGCGTTTGCTTGTCGCGGATGCGATAGATCAAGTTCGGCTCGGGCCGCGGACGCGGCTCGCTGGCCGCGACAAGCACGGCGGCGGCCGGCTGCGTCCGACGCGGCTGCAACTGCGGCATCCCCTGCTGCACCCAGGCCAGCCAGGTGTTTTGCAGCGTGCCGAGGTCGCGAAGCCCATAGTGGCGTTCGACGGCGCCCGGCCAGTCGTCGCTCTCGAGCCCGTCGCCGAGAAACTCGACGTACTTGCGCCGCCCGCCGGTCTGGATCAGATACTCGGCCAGTGCGTAGCCCTGGGCGTAGAGCGGCATGATGTCGGGCGGATATTCGGTCATGGCGAA
>CAYMQL010000413.1:0-3379 GCA_964392255.1 uncultured Planctomycetaceae bacterium
GCATGGCCAGCGAGGCCGGCTCGGGCACGACCGACGTGCTGTTGAAGCCGGCGATGCTCTGATTCCAATGCTGGCCCAAGTAGGACAGGTCGGAAATGTCGACCTTTCCGTCGTAGTTGAAGTCGGCTTGGGCCCAGACTTTACCCGAGCCGTTCCAGTTTTGGCCCAAGGCCGCGAGATCGGAAATGTCGACGGCGCCGTTGAGCGTGGCGTCGCCGTAGAGGGTGCGGGCGACGGTCAGTTGGTCGTCTGCGGTCGAGTCTTTCCAGCCCAGGGCATAATCGTCGCCGGCGGTCGAGCATTGGAACTGGCCCGTGTCGAAATGCGTTGCGCTGCCGCTGTGGTAACTGGTTTGGAGCAGGGCGGCAATCGTCGCGGCGGGACTGGACTGGCCGGCGTAGTCGAAAACCATCTTGCCGCCCTTCAGATCGGCGCCGCCGAGATTGGTCACGGGATTCCACGCTGCGGCCCCGTCGAATTGGAGCGTGCCGGCTTCGACGGTGGTGACGCCGGCGTAGCCGTTTGCGCTGCTGAGGGTCGCTTTGCCCGTGCCTTGCTTCAACAACGTGGCCGAACCGATGATGCCCTTTGCGCCGGAGATCACGAAATCCTTGCTGGAGTTATTGAAGATCAGGCCGGCCGGAGCGACGTCGGCCGTGCTGATATCGGCGGTCGTTCCGACGGCCGAGTCGTTGAAAATGGCCGAGCCGTTGCCGGCGGGAATGCCCGACGCCCAGTTGCCCGAGTTGTCCCATGCGACGCCCGCGGCGCCGGTCCAGGTGGAATCGGTCACCGGCGAGACGAATGCATGGAACCAAAGATCGTTGGTCAAAAAGGTCCAGGCGTCGTCGTTGACATTGTATTGGAGCGAACGGCCGTAGTTGTTTCCCGAGGGCGAGTCGACACGATAGCCCAGGTGGGCCGCCCCGCCCACGTTTTGATAGCCCATGTAAAAACGGTTCGTCACTTGGATGTGATCGTCGCTGATGTCGAACCATCGCATCGTCTGCGATCCGTCCTGGCCGCTGAGGTCGAACACGTCGGAAGTGTAAAGAGGCACTCTGTTGGAATCCCAGACGCGGACGACGATCTGCGTGTTGGCCGGAAACGGATTGGCGTCGCCGTAAGAAAGAACGCCGAAGCTCTCGATCGTGTAGAGCTGCATCACAATGGGCAGATCGAACTCGACGGCCACGGGATAATTCGTGCTGGGGTAGCTTTTGATCGAGGCGTTGATCGTACTCGAATGGTAGTAGATTTCGTCGGCGAGAGATTCACGGCCCGCCGACGCAAGGAAAGTAAAAACCAGCAGTGCGGCCGCGCAGCGAATTCGGAGAGCGGTTAAGCTCGGCATGAGATAAACCTCCATCCAATAGCGCGCACCGGCCTCATCGCTGTTCCGAAATAACGCCGCTGCGCCCGGAAAAGTCGTTCCTTCCAGAGTAATTAGGGCCCAGGCAAGAGTCAACCTTCGGTCTTTTATGGGGTGCAAATAACGGATTATGGCGTTTTAAGCAGGGGGCGTGCTTGTGCTTGCAAGCACCTGGATCACTTGCCGAGCAATTTTTTCAACTGCGGCCAGGTGCGTGTATTGGCCACGTCCTCGCGGGTCAGCCCGCCGCGCCGGGCCTGCTGCACCCCGCAACGCATAAAGTCCAACCCCTCGGGCCGATGCGAGTCGGTCGAAATCACGATCCGAACGCCGTGCTCCTTGGCCGCCGCGCAGGCCACGTCGTCCAAGTCCAGCCGCGAAGGATGGGCGTTCAATTCCAGCATCTTTCCGCAATCGCGCGCGGCTCGCATCACCGCGTCCAGATCGATCGCATACGGCTTGCGTTCCAGCAGCAGTCGGCCCGTCGGATGACCGAGCGCCGCGACGTGCGGATTTTGCAACGCCTCGATCGCGCGGCGCGTGATTTGGTCGGCCGGCTGCTGGTGGCCGTAATGAATGCTGGCCACGACCCAATCGGCCTCGGCCAACACGTCGTCGGGCAGATCGAGCCCGCCGCGCTCGAGAATGTCGCACTCGACGCCCTTGAGCACGGTGATGCCGCTGAGCCGATCGTTGAGCCGGTCGATTTCGGCCCACTGCCGCCGGAGCTTTTTGGCGTCGAGCCCGCCGACCATCGCCACGCGCTTCGAGTGGTCGGTGATGGCGATGTATTTCAGCCCCCGCTGTTTTGCGGCGGCGGCCATCTCCTCGATGCTCGCCTGGCCGTCGGTCCAGGTGCTGTGCATGTGCAGGTCGCCGCGGATGTCGTCCAGCTCGACCAACTCGGGCAGTCGGCCGGCGTCGGCCCACTCGAATTCCTTGCGGGCCTCGCGCAGCTCGGGCGGAAAGCAGGGCAAGTCCAACGCGCCGTAAACGCCTTCTTCCGTGCGGCCGGCGATTTGCTTCTCGCCGCGAAAGACGCCGTATTCGTTGATTTTCAGCCCACGCGCCTTTGCCCGGCCGCGCAGAACGATGTTATGGTCTTTCGAGCCGGTGAAGTATTGCAGCGCCGCGCCGAACGATTCGGGCTCGACGACCCGCAGATCGACCTGCACCTCGCCGACGAGCCGCACGGTCATTTTCGTGTCGCCCCGGGCCGAAACTGCGGCGACGCCGGGCAGTTCGGCCAGGCGGTCCATCGCCGCCGCGGCATCGTGGGCGACCGCGAGAAAATCCAGATCGCCGACCGTTTCGCGGCCGCGCCGATAGCTGCCGGCCGGCGCGATTTCCTGCACCGCTTTGCAGCCCTTCATGTGCGCGACGATCTGTTGAACGTATTGGTCGGCGTCGATCCAGAGCATGCGCTGCTGGGCCTCGGCAGCGATGTCGAGCCCTTCGAGAATGGTCTTTTCTGTTTTGTCGCCAAATCCCTTGAGATCTCGAACCTTGTGCGATTGGCAGGCCGCGCGCAGGTCGTCGAGCGTGGCCACATTTAACTCGTGAAAAAGCTGCGCGGCCCGCTTGGGGCCGAGCCCCGGCACGCGGAGAATCGCCAGCACGCTCTCGGGCACCGCGCGGCGCAGCTCTTCGAGCGCCGGCAGCGAGCCGGTCTGGACGAGCGTCGCGATTTTTTCGGCCAGGTCCTTGCCGATGCCCTCGATGTCGGTCAGCGACCGCTGGGGATCGGCCGCAATGTCGGCGGCCGATTCGGTCAGATCGTGGATCGTCCGCGCCGCGTTGCGATAGGCGCGGATGCGGAAGGCGTTGGCCCCCTGAAACTCCAGCAGGTCGGCGACTTCCTCGAAAACGGCGGCGATTTCGGCGTTGGTCATAGGGAGGGGCGAGGGGTGAGGGACGAGGGGCGAGGGATCAGGCATCACAATTCAATCGGCGCTTTAGACTACTCCGCAAACCACTGAGCATTCGACTTATTTCTTCGCATTGGCG
>CAYMQL010000414.1:0-3378 GCA_964392255.1 uncultured Planctomycetaceae bacterium
GGCTGGTCGGCGAGGGGTTCCTGTCGTACGACGATCTGTCGGTGATCGAGCCGGACGCTTTGATGGAGATGGGCCAGCTTTCGGCCGAGCAGGTCGACAAAATCGTTCAGCAGGCCGAGGTCAAGGCGACCGAGGCCGAGCGGGCCGCCGCCGAACAGCGCCGCCAACAGCGCGAGCAGGAACGGCTTGAAGCGGCCGAGGCCGCCGAGACCGCCGCGAAGCAGCCGGCCTATTACGCCGACGGAAAGTCGGCCGAAGCGATCGAACAAGCCGATGGCGCCGCCGGTGTGGACGACGGCCAGCCTCAAAAAACAGTCGAATCAGCGGAGCAATCTGCGGAGTCGTCCGATGACGCCGCATTGTAACGGAGAATTGGTCCAGAAGCGCAGTTCCTTTCAGCCCGACGCAATTTTTTACGGGGAGCGGCCCTTTGCCCATCCGCATCTACGCACTAGCGAAACAATTGAAGCTCGACAGCAAGGTGCTGGTCGACATCTGCACGAGAGCGGGTGTGACGGGCAAGGGGTCTGCGCTGGCTAGCCTGACCGACGAGGAGTACGCTAAAGTCACGGCATTCATGGAAAGCGGCAAGGGCGGCCGCACGGGCGGCCCTTCGCAGGGACGCGGGGCCGGTCCAGCCGACGCCGGCGCGCCGCCGACCGCTTTTCGCCGGGAAGATTACATTGCCCCGGGCGGCGTTGCGCCGGGCAAGATTCCCGTTCTTCCGCCGTCGCGGCCCGAAAAACCCGCCCCGCCGAAAAAGAAGCCCGAAGAAGTTGCGCCGCCCGCCGCGCCGCCCGCCGAGGAACCCATCGAACGGGAACAGGCTCGGCCACAAGAAAAAGAACCACGGAAGGAAAAGGAAAAAGAAAAGCCCAAGGAAAAGACAAAAGAACGCGAGCGGGAGCGCGATCGTTCGCCGGCGATCAAGCTGGCGCCGCTGCCGACGTCGGCTCGGACGCCCCTGCGCCGCAAATCGTCGGAACCCGCCCCGCAAAAGCCGGACATTAAGCTTCCGAAAGACGCGATCCGAGCGGGTCGAGCCGGCACCAAGCCTCTTTCCGAACATCTGCGGAAGCACGAACAGAAGCGCATGGCGGCCGAAGCCGCGAAAACCGGCCTCCGCGGCAAACTGCCGTCTGCCGGCGAGACGCCTGCGGCCGAGCCCGGCCTGGCGGGCAGCCGCGAACGGTCGCGGCGCGCCGCGCGCACTCCGCTGGTCGAACGCGACGACGAGGCATCGCCCGCCACCCTCGGCGGTCGCGAACAACGCCAATTGAAGCGCAAAAAAGCCGCGACGGTCCGACGGCGCAAGCCTGAAGACGAAGACGAAGCGACCGCCTCGACGCCGGCGATTCGCCGACGCACCCACATCCGACGGACCGGCGCCAACACGGCGGCCCCGCGCCGCGAGAACGTCACGGTCGAACTGCCTTGCACGGTGCGGAGTTTTTCGGAGGCGATCGGCGTACCCGCCCGAGTTATTCTTGGCAAGCTACTCGAGTTGGGCGCGATGAGCAACATCGCCGCCACGCTCGATCCCGACATGGCGGAGTTGCTGGCGGCGGAGTTGGGCGTTTCGGTCAATTTCCACCGCGCGGTCGACTTGGAGACAAAGGTGATCGAGTCGCTCGAAGCCGAAGACGATCCCGAGAAGCTTGTCCCGCGGCCCCCGATCGTGACTTTCCTCGGCCACGTCGACCACGGCAAGACGTCGCTCTTGGACCGGATCATCGGCATCGACGTGGCGGCGCACGAAAAAGGCGGCATTACGCAACACATCCGCGCCTATCGGGTGACGAAGGACGGCCGGGCAATCGCGTTCGTCGATACGCCGGGACACGAAGCCTTTACCGAAATGCGGGCCCGCGGGGCGAACGTGACCGACATCGCGGTGCTGGTTGTGGCGGCCGAAGACGGCGTGATGCCTCAAACCGAAGAGGCGATCAGCCACGCCCGGGCGGCCGAGGTGCCGATCGTCGTGGCCTTGAACAAAATCGATCTGCCGGGCGCCAATCCGCAGCGGGCCTACGAACAGTTGGCCGCCAACGAACTGCTGCCAAGCGAATGGGGCGGCGACACGGAAGTGGTCAAGACAAGCGCCGCGACCGGCGAGGGCATCGACAAGCTGCTAGAGACGCTGCTGACGGTGGCCGAGCTGCGCGAATACAAGGCCAATCCAGACAGCCATGCCCGCGGCACCTGCCTGGAAGCCGAACTGCACGAGGGGCGCGGCGTCGTGGCCAAGTTCCTTGTTCGCAACGGCACGTTGAAATTGGGCGACGTCGTGGTCTGCGGTTCGGCCTACGGCCGCGTCAAGGCCATGTACGACACGCTGCATCCGGACGAGAAACACGACGCGGCCGGCCCGTCGACGCCGGTCAGCGTCACCGGGCTGAATTGTGCGCCCGCGGCGGGCGATCTTTTCTACGCGCTGGACGACATCAGCCAGGCCCGCCATCTGGCCGAACATCGGGCCGCCGAGCTGCGGCAGCGCGATCTCGCCGGCGAGCGCCCGCACGTCACGCTGGAAAATCTGTTCGAGCGATTGGGCGAAGAAAAGCAGGTGCAAACGCTCAACATCATCCTCCGGGCCGACGTTCGCGGCTCGATCGAGGCGATTCGCAAAGAGCTTTCGAAACTGCAACATCCCGAGGTGCAAATCAAGGTGCTTCAGGCGACCGTCGGCGGCGTCACCGAGGCCGACGTGCATCTGGCCCACGCCTCGGACGCCGTGATCATCGGGTTTTCCGTCGTTCCGGACGAAGGCGCCCGCGCGCTGGCCGAAAAACTGGGCGTGCAAATTCGCCGCTACGACATCATCTACCAAGTGACCGACGAGCTGCGCGCCGCCCTGGAGGGCATGCTCAAGCCCGAGCGGCAGGAAAAAGACTTGGGCCGCGCCCTGGTCCAACAGGCGTTCCACATCAGCCGCATCGGCACGGTGGCCGGGTGCCGGGTGCTTTCGGGCGTGGTGCAGCGCGATGCCCGCGTGCGCCTGATCCGCGAGAGCCGCGTGATCGGCGACTACGCCCTCGACACGCTCAAACGCGAAAAAGACGATGCCCGCGAGGTGCGCGAAGGCTTCGAGTGCGGCATCAAGCTGGCCGGATTCAACGACGTCAAAGAAGGCGATCTGTTCGAGGTGTACAAGATCGAAGAAGTCGCGAGAACTTTTTAGTGGCTAGTGGCTAGTGGCTAGTGGCTAGTGGCGAGTGGCGAGTGGCGAGTGGCGAGTGGCGAGTGGCGAGTGGCAAGTGGCAAGTGCTTTGTCGCAGTTAAGATTTAGGGTGCCACTGGCTATGCCAGTGCCGGTTTCCCGCGGGCGGCCAAGCAACCCACTGGCATAGCCTCTGGCACTCAATCCTAAAATCAAAG
>CAYMQL010000415.1:0-3366 GCA_964392255.1 uncultured Planctomycetaceae bacterium
TCGCGCGCCCCTTCGACCTGGCCGAAGGACAGGCGCAGATCGGCGTCAGCATCGCGTTGGCCTGGTGCGCGGCCCAATTCGCCGCCAACCACCGCCGACGGCAGCGGCTCTGCGCGGCGGCCTCCGCAGCCGCAATCGCTGTGCTGATCGCCTGCGCCTGGCAGCAGACCGGTTACTGGCGCGACAACGAAACGCTTTGGACACGAGACATGGATTGCACGCCCCCAAGCATTCCCGCGCATCACAATCTTGCCGCGGATCTAGCCGAACGGGGCAAAATCGACGAAGCAATAAAGCACTACCGCGCAGCCTTGGAATTCAATCCCGACTTGTATCTGCCCAACAACAACCTTGGGTTTCTTCTGGCCGAGCGCGGCCAGTACGAAGAAGCCGTCGCCTGTTACGAGAGGGCCTTGAAAAACAGACCGGACTCCGTCGAGGCCCATCTGAATTGGGGCGAAGCCCTCAACAGCCTCGGCCAGCCGGACAAGGCCATGCAACACTTCCGGAAAGTTGCGGAGTCCGAAAACGAAAATCCGTACGTTCTCAACCGCCTGGGCTTAGCGCTGGCCGGACGCGGCGACCATCAGGGCGCGATGGACGCCTACAACAAAGCCCTTGCCATCGATCCGAAAGCCGTCGGAACTCTGAACAATCTTGGCCTGACTCTAAGTAAAATTGGGCAAATCGAGGAAGCCCTCGACTACCATCGGCAAGCGATGGCCCTCGAGCCCGACGACCCGGACACCCATTTGAACCTGGGCGTAACGTTGGCGCGGATCGGCCGGATCGACGACGCCGTGAAGGAATACCAAAAGGCCGTCGAACTCAATCCCGAGCAAGTCGTCGCACGAAACAATCTGGCCAATATCCTGGCCCGGCGCGGAGAGTTCGACGCGGCCATCGCCCAGTACGAAGAAGCGTTAGAAATCAAGCCCGACTACGCCGACGCCGAGACGAATCTCCGTGCGGCCCAACAAGAACAGCAGCAGCAAGCCGCCCGAATCGCCCGATGGCGCGGCATCATCCGTCGGCAACCCAACGAACTGGCCACACTCAACCAGTTGGCCTGGACGCTGGCGACCTGCCCCGACGCATCGGTTCGCGACGGTTCCAAAGCGGTCGAACTGGCGCAACGGGCCGAGAAGCTGACCGAGGGCCGCGAGCCCGCCGTACTCGGCACGCTGGCCGCGGCTTATGCCGAAGCCGGACGTTTTGCCGAAGCGGTCGATGCCGCCCAGCGCGGCGCAAAACTTGCCGCCCAGCGCGGCGACAAAAAAATGGCCGAGACCCTTCGGGCTCGCGCCAATCTGTACAAAAACGGAACGCCCTATCGCGAGCTGCGCGCAGATTCCAAGCGCTGAGACAACCTGAAAAAAGGTCTGGCAGAGTTTAGAGGCCGCGGCTCATCGTGCTGCCGCGACGCGAACGGCGTTCCGCCCGAAGCCGGGCTCGCCGCTTGATTTCGCTGGGCTTTTCGTAGTACTCGCGGCGGCGCATTTCCTTTTTGATTCCGCTTCGCTCGACCAGCTTCCGGAACCGACGGACCGCCTCCTGAACCGACTCCCGCTCGCGCAACGTCAGTTTGACCACTCAGTCCTCCTTTGGGTGTTAGATGTCCTTGCGATTTTCGAACCCTCCCGCACGGTGCAGAGCCCTTCAGTTTACACCGCCGAACAGGGCCCGTCTACCCCTTATCGACCGATCTTAACCAACTGGATCAATTGCACCCAGCCGTCAACCATTCACAAACGACGCCCCCCCCCTTCTTGTGACGCGGCCGAAACGGAGCTTTCCCCCCGATACGGCCATCCGATCCAGGCCGCAAAAACCGCAGGATCGTAAAAGACGTCACCACCTCTACTTGCTGCGTCCGCTTGCCGAAACTTGGCTGAATCGCAGCCCGTCGCCCGGCCGATGGGCTTACTGCACAAGCGATGCGTGCGGCCGGTTTCTACGTTAAGCGGGGGGGGAAGGTGCGTTGTACTCCACGGCACAGGCTAGCGACTGTCAGGTAAACACGGTCGCAATCGCCGGGGGCTAACAGCCCCCGGAATGTGCATGGATTGTCGGCCGACGCTCCGGGTGCTGTTAGCTCCCGGCGTTCTCCCTATGACATTCCTTACCTGATGCGCCAACAATGCCGGGGCATTTGAATCCAGGATGACTGTTATGCCGCCATTGGATTTGCTCACCGATCTGGAAGCCCAACAAGAAGAATTGATCCTCCAATTGGAGGAACTGGACAAACGGCTCGAAAAGACCCTGGCCGAATGTCAGGCGTATCGCGTCAGTCCGCGCGATTGCGCTGCCGCCGCCGAGCCGCGCTGAGCCGCGGCCTATTTCTCGCCCAGCAGTCCGTAGTTCGCCAGCGTCGCGCGAAGCTTGGCCTCTTCGGCCGAACTCAGCCGCACCAAGGGCATTCGCAGATCGCCGGTATCGCGCCCCAGCATCTGCATCGCCGCTTTGATCGGGATCGGGTTCGTCGACAACCCGAGCATGTCGCGGCAAAGCGGAAACAGCTTATGATGCCAGCGACGCGCTTCGGCCAAATTGCCCGACTCGAACGCCCCGATCAGGGCGATCATGTCGCGCGGAACGATGTTGCCGACGACCGAAACGACGCCCCGCGCGCCGACCGACATAAGCGGCAGCGTCAGGCTGTCGTCGCCGCTTAGCACGGTCAGGTCGGTGGCGTTGATGATCTGCGAGGCCTGGTCCAGCGAGCCGGTCGCCTCCTTGACCATCGTAATGTTCGGCAACTCGGCCATCCGGATGATGGTTTCCGGCTCGATATTCTTGCCGGTGCGGCCCGGAATGTTGTAAACGCAAATCGGAATGTCGACGGCCTGGGCCAACGCCCGAAAATGCTGGAAAAAGCCCTCCTGCGTCGGCTTGTTGTAATAAGGGGCGACGACCAACGCGGCGTCGGCGCCGGCCTTTGCGGCCCAACGGGTCAAACGCAGCGCCTCCTCCGTGCTGTTCGAGCCCGTGCCCGCCATCACTTTGATGCGCCCGGCCGCCGCCTCGACCACGGCCGAAATCACCCGCTCGTGCTCCGGGTGCGAAAGCGTCGGGCACTCGCCGGTCGTGCCTACCGGACAAATGCAGGTCGTGCCCGCGGCAACCTGAAACTCGACTTGGCGTTGCAACGCCTCGACATCAATCTGACCGTCGCGGAATGGCGTAATCGAAGCCACCGAAAGACCGGCAAACTCTTCACTGCGTGTTGGCATGGTGTTCTTAGTGTTCGGTTCAGAATCGCGATCCAGCTTGGAAGAGCGGCGCAAAGCCGACGATTTAAGCCACTAGTGCTTTGTCAACCTTTGATTTTTGGATTGGGTGCCACTGGCTATGCCAGTGCTT
>CAYMQL010000416.1:0-3348 GCA_964392255.1 uncultured Planctomycetaceae bacterium
GTGGCTAGTGGCGAGTGGCCAGTGGCTAGTGAAGGCGGAGGGCGGAAGGCGGAAGGCGGAAACGCCGCTGCCGGCCGTCATTCATCCTTCATCCTTCATCCTTCATCCTTCCGCCGCCCGGCGCGGCGCGGCGTTCTGCTGCTGCTGATCTTGGCGGTGCTTTCGATGTTCGGGCTGATCGCCGTGGCGTTCGTCATGCTGTCGGGCCAGGCGCGGCGCAGCGCCAAAAGCATCGAGCGGATCGAACTGACCACCGACCCGCCCCAAAAACTCCTGCAACAGGCCGCCATGCAAGTCTTCCGCGGCACCAACAACCCCGCCTCCGTCATGGGCGCGCATAGTTTGCTGGAAGATATTTATGGGAATGAGTATGTCACGGGCACCGCCACTATTGCAGTCGTTGGTGGTGGAACGATGCCGCAGCTTTTAGAAGTCACAACAACCACGGATTTATCTCGCCATGGTGGCTGCGTCTTGACCATTACCGGGCCCACGACAGAATCATGCTATGGTCAGAGCACTCGAATTGTCGGCTTCAACCCGAGCAATCAGAGGCCGCAAGTCCTTGCGTTTGCTAACGGCGCGTTGCCTGCGGGCACTATCACATTCGCCGTCAACGGCGTGCCGTTCAGCGGAACGGGGTTCGGATACAATTCCACAGTTACACCTCCAGACCTCAGTGCGGTGGCCCAGTTCGATACGTCAACGACGCCCCCTGAGTGGAAGATCGGCTCTGGAACATCACAGGTCGCATTGCTGCCAAATCTGCCGCTTTCGGTCTATGGGGTTGGCGGCAATCCGCCGGGCGGGGCGAACGAAGACTACGACGCGGCCGACTTCCAAAACATGCTCCTGGCCGCTCAGATTTGGAATGGTAATCGATACAACACGATTCCTTCGCTGCACCGCCCGGCGCTCTGTCGGTATTGGGGCGCCTCGGCAAGCGGCTTCGGTCTGCCGATCAGCGACTTCGACAACCCCGACAATGTGAAAAACGAAGTTAAAAATTTGTGCGACACTCTGGGTGCCAATCCCAATCAAGCCGCACTGTTGCGGGCGATCATGCCGCGGCCGATGGGCAAGTTCAACAATTCTGTCGATCCAACAAAAGTCGATCATCCCAATTTCACGGGCAGCAATCCGAACTTCAATCCGTTTTGGGACGGCGTGACGGCGGGGGCGGGCCAGTGGGATGTGGACAACGACGGCGACGGCGTGGCCGATAGCGTTTGGGTCGATCTCGGGATGCCGGTCCGCGCCGCGCCGGACGGACGCCTCTACAAACCGCTGTTCGCCATCCTCTGCGTCGATATGGACGGACGCCTGAACCTAAACGCCCACGGCAGTCTGGCACAGACCGACGGAGGCTATGCCACTCTGACTTTGCCGCCGGGCGTGTCGGGCACATTCGCCAGCGCTGGCGGTGTGACGCCCAATCTGCCGCGCGGACAAGGGCTCGGACCGGCCGAAATCAGTCTGCGGCCGGTTCTGAACAACGACGATACACTGTATCAACGTCTGTTACAGGGCAATGGCACGTACGACGGCCGCTACGGCGCCGGCGGCATGCCCGGCGCTGCCGCCACGGCCGATGCGTTGAGCCTTAATAAGTGGTTCCAGTATGCGGGCGACGACAACGGCGTCGCCAATGACTACTGGTGGGGATTCATCAACCATGCGGCCGCATATACGCTGGACGCCTACGGTTCGCCGCCCGATCCGTTTGGCGTCGGAGCGGTGGGTTTGGACCAGGCCGGGCGTCCGCTTTATGCGGGCATGAGCTACGGCGGAACTACCTATCTGGGTTTTGGCAGCGGCACGGCCGACAATCCCTACGAGTTGAACCTTGCGCCCAGCGCGGCCCGGGGTCTGCCCGCGGGCAGCGGCGCGGCCGACAACCCATTCAGCCCCGCCGAGTTGGAGCGGCTATTGCGTCCGTTCGACAAGGACGCGCCCAGCCTGCCCGATCGGATTGCCAGACTAACGTCGGCGTCCGGCCAACCGCAGGATTCGATCTTATTTGATCCGCTCCATGCGAATTTGCGAAAATCCTTCACCACCGAAAGCTGGGACCTGCCGGTGCCGGCCGTTGGGCCCGGGCATCCTGTCGAGGCGTTGGCGCGGCGGCTTATGAAAATTAGCGGCCTCGACATCACGACTGCAATGAACAGGGTTCAAGACTTGGTATCTCCGGAGATTTTGGCCGGCTTGAAGATGAACGTGAACCGCCCGTTTGGCAGCGGGCGAGAAGTGACACCAGGGAGTGGTAAGGTCGACCTGCCGGATGCTAATGACACGACGACCATTCCCTACGTCAAGGCCGACGGTTCCTCGCTTAGCGTTGCTTTTGACTTCCTTAACAATGGCGATAGCATAAGCAACAGTAGTCTTGAGGCCCGGCAACAGCACGCCAAGCACCTGTACATACTGGCCATGCTGTTCAACGATCGCGTTGGGTATGGTTCTCATCTGATGCAGGAGCAGACAGCAAGGCAGATGGCCCAATGGGCGGTCAATGTGGTCGATTTCTACAGCCGCGACGCCAGCATGACGCCGTTCGTGTACGATTCTAGTCCATTTGATGAGGATGGATGGAACCCTCCTAGCTCCAGCGATCCCAACTACGTTCAACATCTGGTCTGGGGCTGCAAGCGGCCGGAGTTGCTGATTACCGAAACGCTGGCCTTCCACGACCGGCGGACGGAAAACTTGGATAACGACGATGGTGTAAAGGACGTAGCTGCCCCAGCAGGTGCGGACCCTGATTTCGACCAGCGGATGCGGCCGCAGGGTTCGCTGTTTGTCGAGCTGTACAATCCCTGGACCCGGCAGGAGCCGAAAACGAGCGAACTGTATGCCACAGGCAGCGCAACGGTTGGCGTCGATCTGGCGGCGAAGGCGGTCTCGGATGGGAATCAATCGCCCGTCTGGCGGTTGATCATCGTTAATCCGGTTGGGAACAGCGGTTCCATTCCCGGCGAGCCGGCCGACCCGGACGATCACCGAGAAGCCCAGCGTCCGGAAATTGAGCGCGCGGTTTATTTCTGCCCGAGGGCGGGATTGACGATTCCTACCTCAGGAAAGAGCGCGGCGGAGGTCGAGTATTTTCCGACCACCGCGCCGACGTTGCCCGTCCAGGGCGGCAGCTACGCAGTGATCGGGCCGAGCGACGACACCGTGATTGGCTTCAGAACGGGCGAAACCGCCCCTTCGATGCAAACGCGGCGAATCGTTCTGAACTCAAGCTATACCCCCTCGGCCCGGGTGCAGCGCAACAACGATACTGTCCCGTCGAGCGACCAAGTCAAACCGGCAACCGTTGTGATTGCCGACAAGGCATTTCTTCCT
>CAYMQL010000417.1:0-3348 GCA_964392255.1 uncultured Planctomycetaceae bacterium
CAAAGAGAGGGCGGAAGGCGAAGGGCAGAAGGCGGATGCGCTCGGCGGCCGTCGGAACGACGGCCTGTTGGGCATGATGCCCGTCGCAACGACGCCGCAGCCGGCAATCGGGGCGGCGATGCAACAGCAGTCGCCGCCCAGCGCCGCAACGACGGTGCGGCGATTCCAGGTCGACGGCCATCGCCTGACAGCCCAAGTGTTGCTCGGCGGTCCCGAGCCCGAGTTGTCGGACCTGACTCTCGAGCAAGGCGTTCGTTTCGTTCAAACGCAGGGCGCCGCGCCGGACGAGCCGCCGCTTGTGATCGCCGGCGACCGGCTGGAAGCGGCCGACCTGATGGGTTCCAACGCCACGGTGAGCATCGTCGGCCAGCCGGCCCGCTTCGAGGGCGGCGGGCTGACGATGACCGGGCCGAATATCAAGGTCGACCGCCAGGCCAACCGCCTGTGGATCGACGGCCCGGGCCAGATGATCGCGCCGCTTCCCCGCGGCTTGGAGGGCCGGCCCCTGGCCAATCCCGCCTCGCTGACCGTGACGTGGCGCGAGCGGATGGTTTTCGACGGCCGCACGGCCCGATTCGAAGACACGGTGATTGCCACCACCTCGGGCCTTCAGTCGTCGACCGAATCGGTCCATTTTCAGATGCAAACGCCGATCATGGAGGTCCAGTTGCAGCGGCCGATCAGCTTCGCCGAATCGACCTCGGAGCCGACGAACCCGGAAGAAATTCGATGCAGCGGCGGCGTATCGATCGTCAGCGATTCTTACGATTTGCAACGGAATCAGACTTCGCACAATCGGATGGAAGCGAGCGATCTGGCCGTGAATATATCAACGGGCGCGATCACCAGCGGCGCGGGCCGGATCAACAGCGTCCATCGCGGCGGCGCCGAGGCGATGGACGGTGTGCCGACGGCCCAAGCTGCGGCGGACCAAGATCAGCTCCATTGTCTGACCGTGCAGTTCAAGCGATCGATCACCGGCAACTTGTACGCCCGCCAACTGGTGCTGAAGGACGACGTACAGGCCGACTACGCCCCGGTGACCGACTGGGACGCGATGCTGACGACCCCGAACCCCGACCGGCTCGGTCCGCAGGGCATTGTGGCGCATTGCGACGAGCTTCTGGTGTCGCAGCCGCTGCTGCCGGTGGGCGATCAGCGCGCCTTGGAACTAGCGGCCGTCGGCAATGCCATTATCGAGGGCATGACCTTCACGGCCCGAGGCCGCCGCGTCACCTTCAGCAAGGCCAAGGAACTGCTGATTCTCGAAGGCGACGGTCGGAGTCCGGCCGAGATCGTCCTGCAATCGCAGCCGGGCGTCGAACGCACTCGACAAACAGGCCAGAAGGTATACTATTGGTGGAGGACGAAGCAGGTGCGGGTGGTTGGAACGCAATCGGTCGAGATCAGCCAGCCGCCCAGCGAAAACCGAACCAGATAGCAACCTTTGGCGGAGTCTGCCAGCATGGATTCCTCTGAAGCCGGCCTGCCGCGATTGCCGACCCGTCGGCCCGACGCCCACAAGGGCGATTTCGGCTCGGTTCTGATCGTCGGCGGGTCGCGGGGCATGGCCGGGGCCGTGGCACTGGCCGGAATGGCCGCGCTGCGCGGCGGCGCGGGCTTGGTCCGGCTGGCCGTACCACTGGCGATCCTCGACACCGTCGCCAGCTTTGAGCCTTCCTACATGACTGTGCCGCTGCCGTCCGATCCGTCGGGCCGCATCGCCGGCGGAACGCTCGACCGCATCACCGAGTTGGCCGAAAAGGCCCACTACCAGAGGCTGCACGCGCTGCCCACTGCGTTCGATGGCATCGCCGCCTGGGTCGACCAGTCGACGGCCGTCGCCTGCGGGCCGGGCATGGGCCGCTCGCCCGGCTTGGACGAACTGGTCGGACGGCTCTATCACGAAATCGCCAAACCGATGCTTTTCGACGCCGACGCGCTGAATGCCCTGGCGGCCGATCCCAAGATTCTGCCGCACCCGGGCGGCCCCCGGATTCTGACGCCCCATCCCGGCGAGTTTGCCCGCCTGATCGGCAAAAAAATCGAGGGCGAGGCCCGCATCAACGCCGCCGTGCAACTGGCCGCACAGTGCCGTGCCGTCGTTGTACTCAAAGGTCATCGCACGCTGGTGACCGACGGCCGCCGCCGGTATTTCAATCCCACGGGCAACCCGGGCATGGCCACCGGCGGCTCGGGCGACGTGCTGACCGGACTGATCACGGCCCTGTGGCGTCAAGAATTCGATGCGTTCGACGCCGCCCGCCTGGGCGTCTATTTGCACGGCTTGGCCGGCGATCTGGCCGCCTCGCAATTGGGCCAAACATCGTTAATCGCAAGCGATCTGGTCCGCCATCTGCCTCTCGCCTTCCAACGCTACGCCGCTTCTGCCAGCGCTTAAAACCGCGGCGGCAGACCGCAAACAGGGCGTCTTGGGCCGTGTAATATCACGGCGCGGCCGTGGCATATACTGGCTCCCGGGCCCTATTCTGGCCGTATCCGGCATAAAACGCCTCTTGAAGACTGGCACGGGAAATGCTCAACTGAAAGACCCGCACAAACACCCCCCTACAGCGATGCACACCCTCGGATTTCGTTGCCTCGATGACTAGACCATCGCGAGATGCGTGGGGACGGCTCAACGCCTTCCAACGCCTGATGCTCCAGTGGAGCGAATTGCATCCGTACAACGCGGTCCATGCGTATCGCATTGCCCGTCCGCTTGATGCCCCGGTTTTGATCGAGTCGATTCGGCAGACTTTCGAGTCGACCGGGTTGGGGATCGTCGAAATCGACGCCGCAATGCGGTCGTATCGCCACCGGCCCGACGCCGCGCCGGAACTGGAACTGGTCCATAGCGTCGGCGACCCGGATTCGGCGTTGGCCGAGCACGTCGGCCGGCAGTTGAATCGCCCCTTCGAGCGGCCGGAGTGCCGGCCGTGGCGTTTCAGCGCCCTTCCGATCGGGCCGAAGTCGCATTATCTGACCGTCGCCTACGATCATTGGGTTGCCGACAGCACGGCGGCCCGGCTTCTGCTGCAACGGGTGTTGGACCGTTACTGCAAGTGGAACCTGCCCGAGAATCAAACTCCGTTGAATCCGTATCCCGACGCCTATCGCGACGTGTTCGCCGATCGGCTCGGCGGCGTCGGGCTGTTCGGCGCTGCGGCGCGTGCGATTCGCCAATGGGCCGGCAACCGCTCCGCGGCGCAAATACCGTATAGTTCCAGCCGGCAGATGGACGTGCAGTTTGAATTGCACCGGACCGCGTCGGGCACGGTGGACCGGCTTCGCCGCTTTGCGCGATCCTTGCAGGCCACGGTCCACGACGTGATTCTGGCGGCCTTG
>CAYMQL010000418.1:0-3346 GCA_964392255.1 uncultured Planctomycetaceae bacterium
AGGGGTGCGAGCGGCAATGCTGTTAAGCGGCGTAAGGCACTAATTTATATAGGTTTAGTGCGGCTGCTCCAATCCTTGATTCATACATCCGGGTTTTCACTGATTATACAGTCGTCGCGGCTCTTGTACAGGCATTGTCTTTCGCGACTATTGGGACTGCCTACCGTGCCGTAATCGATCACGGGCCGATCCGCTATGCAATTCGCCGCAACCACCCATATCTAGGGGCTTGTCATGCAACGCACGATGGAATTTCGGCTTTCGCGCCAGAAATTTTCGGACTAACTGTGCTAAATCGTTGACGTATCGGAAATACTAGTTATGCTGGAATTCTAGTGGGGTAGGGTGGGGTAGTTGGCTGGTTTGTACAGCCTGTGCTTTTTTTCGGGCCTTTTGGCATTATTCAATTGGAGGCAGCGAGAGCGGCTGATCTTCACTAAGTTCGCGGAAATCGCGACCTGCGGCGAGTCGGGCACGGCATCGCCAACAACGGCACTCATGCCGCTTTTCGTGCAGGGTCTTTCCGCGGCCGGTGGAATCGGCTAGAAGTCGTTGTGGGCGAAAGCCTTGCAGCGACTGGGGGTCGTATACTTTTATGAGTCGAGTCCCGCGTTTGGAAACGGATGTTCCGCGCATCGTTGGCATCTCCCACGCCATGCGCGATGTTCTCAAGCTGGTTGACAGCGTTGCGCCTAGCGATTGCTGCGTGCTGATCGAAGGCGAAAGCGGTACGGGAAAAGAGCTGATCGCCCGCAGACTCTGGGCCAAAAGCCGCCGCAATAATCAACCGTTCATTCCCGTCAATTGCGCCGGAATCAGCCAATCGCTCTTCGAGAGCCAGTTTTTCGGGCACGTTCGCGGCGCGTTCACCGGCGCCGAGCAGAACATGCTGGGCATGGTTCGGGCGGCCGACGGCGGCACCCTGTTCCTCGACGAAGTGGCTGAAATCCCCGTCAACGTGCAGCCGAAATTGCTGCGCGTCATCCAGGAGCAGGAAGTGATGCCCGTCGGCCATCCCCTGCCCGTCAAAATCGACACGCGATTCATCGCCGGCACAAATCGCAACTTGCGCGAATTGGTCTATCGCAACGAGTTTCGGCAGGACCTCTACTATCGGCTGAACATTGTGCGGGTAGCCATTCCGCCGCTGCGCGATCGGCCCGAGGACGTTCCGGCGCTGTTGGAACACTTCACATTGTTCTATGCCAAACACTATCGCTGCAACGCGCCGACGCTGAGTCCGGCGGTGCGCAGCGTTTTGGTGAGCTATCCTTGGCCGGGCAACGTCCGCGAATTGGCGGCCTGGGTCGAGCGGCTTTTTGCCACCGGGCTCGACGCCGAGGTTCTGGCCGAAATGTTGCTGATGGAGGCCGAGCCGCAACGCGATGCAATTCCGGCGGAAGGCCTGAACCTCGATCGGATCGAGCGCCAGGCGATTGTTCAGGCCATGGACCTTTCCGACTCCAATCAGCGCAAGGCGGCGAAGATGCTGCACGTCCACCGGGCCACTTTGGCGCGCAAGCTGAAGAAGTACAAACTGACTTGATCGGCGGCGAATGAGGGCCGCGGCCGGGGGACTGTCCCAATTTTCGAGTCAGCGAAAATGGGACTGTCCCCTTTGCCGTCATACAGTCCCGCGAATGAGGGCCGCGGTCGGCGGCCCCGGTTGGATATCGAGGAACCACGGATGGATTCCGCCCAAGAGAAGCAGTTTCGCCGCGACCGGCCGCCGAACGGTTTCGACTTCACATTGCACATGCGCCGGCTGTGCGACGACATGATTGCCCGCGTGCCCTCGCTGCGGCACATCGACATGGGACGCGTTGCGGTAAGCTTCGCCCAAACGCGGCGGGCCGGCGGCTTCGGCCTGTTTGCAACGTTGACTCCCTTGCGATTCGCCGGCGGGCAGATGCACGCGATCCGCCGCAATCGCCGCTGGGGCATGCAGCGGCTCTACGACCCCAACGGCCGCGAGATGCTCTACATCCTCAATTTCTATCTGCCGCGTTTTCTCGATCTGCCGCTGCGCCAAAAGCTCAACACCACGCTCCACGAGCTGTGGCACGTCGGACCGAAATGCGACGGCGACGTGCGCCGGCTGGGCGGGCGATGCTTCGTCCATGGGTCCTCGAAAAAACGGTACGACGCCCACGTCGAAACGCTGGTCGACGAGTGGCTTTCGCAAAACCCGCCCGAATCGCTTTATGCGTTCTTGCGGCTGAACTTCAACGAACTGCTGGCCCGCGAGGGCCGCGTTTTCGGCCGCCGCGTGTCCGCGCCCAAATTGATGCCCGTCGATTGAGCAGAGAGCGGCCGTCAGTTTCCGACAACCTCGCGGATGAATTGCACCTGCGGTTTGCCACCGCCGGGCATAGGCTTGCCGGTCAGCGACTCGGCCAGATAGCGCTGGCGTTCTTTGGGGTTCCGCGGCGTGCGGAAGTTGTCGCCTTTTTGCAGAATCGGCCGCAATTCGCTGATGCCGCCGAACTCGCGCGCGCCGGCGATTTGGCAGGGGAACCAGTGTCCCTTGCCGCTCTCGTCGAGCAGGTAAAACTCGGGATAGCAGTGGCCCTGCACCCAGACGGTGCGGGCGGGAATGTTGGCCGCGCGGCAGATGGCGATGAAAAGCGAGGTCAGCTCCTCGCAATCGCCGGTGCCGTCTTTCAGCGCAGCCAGCGCGCCTTTCAGCGGGCCGTTCTGATACTTCACATGCTCGCGGACCCAATCGTAAATCGCTTCGACCTTGTCCCATGCCTTTTCTTCGTCGGCGCCGATCTTTTTGGCCAACTCGCGGATTTTTGGGTCGCGGCTCTCGATCTTCGGGCTGGGCCCGAGGTAAAGACGCAGATCGCGGGGCAGTTTCTTGGCGTCGGCAAACACGTAGCCGTCGGTGTTTTCCGGCGGCAGAATCGCGTTGCGTCGTATCTCGACGGTCACCAGCGCTTTGGCCTCCTGGCCGGCGCCAAGCTGCGCAATCTGAAGGTCCATGATTTTCGCGCCGCCGTCCAGGATTTGGTAGCGGACCTTCACAGCCGGCGAAATGTCTTCTTCGACGACGCGCACTTCCTGTTCCGGCCAGTCGGTCGGCACGGGCAGGTAGCCGGCCAGTCCGCGGCACGACCCGCCGGAGGCCCGGATGACCACGCCGACGCGCCATCGCGAGGTCTGAGCGGCGCCGACCTTGGTTTCTTCGTCGCCGCCTTCTTTGAATTGCGCCGCGGCGGGCGCAACCGCGCCCAGCCACACGCCCGCTGCAACCAAAACCGCAAAAGTCCGCATATATTGCTCCTCGCTTGGCTTCTGTCTTTCTATTCTATGTCAGGCACATGCGCGAACAAAAAAACAC
>CAYMQL010000419.1:0-3338 GCA_964392255.1 uncultured Planctomycetaceae bacterium
ACGTCATCACCAAGAAGGCCGAAGACACCCAGGGCGTCTATGCGTCCGCGGGCGGCGGATCTCAGAAGCAGATGCTCGACGGATTTCGTTACGGCGGCACGCTCGGCGAGGACGCCCGCTATCGGGTCTACGGCAAACATTTCGAGCAGGGCCCGGGGTTCGATCCCACCGGGCAGGTCGACGATTCCTGGCGTCAAGGCCGCTTCGGATTCCGCGCCGACTGGAACCCCGGCGCTAGCAAGGCCGACACGCTGACCGCCCAGGGCGACCACTTCGTCGGCACGACGAACAACAGCATTATTCCGACCAGCCCCGCAATCCCCGACCGCCAGACCGGCGAAAATTTGCTGGTTCGTTGGCGGCACGTCTACGACGAGGATTCGGAATGGGCGCTGCAAGCGTACTATGACAACGCCACGCGCGGCGATGCGTTGCAATATGAGGCGGTCAAAACGTTCGACGTCGATTTTCAATATCGGTTTCTCTTCACCGAGCGGCAAAGCGTGACCTGGGGGGCCGGGTTCCGCAACGTCGAGAGTTTATACGCCGGCGGCGATACGTTCACCGCCTGGTTCGAGAACCCTTATTTTACGAGGAATTACGCCAGCCAGTTCGTTCAGGATGAAATCAGCCTGGTAGAGGATCGGCTCGCGCTGACGCTGGGCGTTAAACTGGAGGAAAATCCCTACACCGGGCTGGAATACCAACCGAGCGCAAGATTGTTGTGGACGCCCGATGAGCGTCGAGCGGCTTGGGGGGCGGTTTCACGCGCCGTCCGCAGTCCTTCGCGCTACCAGGAGCAAGCCGTCATTACCATGCCGGAGGTTTCGCCGGGCCTCTATCCCCGCGTGTTCGGACAGCACGGCCTCAAGTCGGAAGCGGTGTTGACTTACGAGATCGGATTTCGCGAACAAACCACGGAGCGATTCGCCTGGGATCTGGCGTTGTTTCATAGCACCTATGAGGACTTGCAGTCCGGCATTCCCGTGGGATTCACCCCGCCGACGATCCCCCTGCTGTTGATCAACGGCCCCAGGGGCGAAACTTACGGCGCTGAACTGACCGTAAATTACTCGGTTTCCGAGCGGTGGCGTTTGTACACAGGCTATAGCTATCTGCAACTCCACGTGTATCCGACCGGAATGCAGCAACCCGACGCGGGATACTCGCCGAGCAATCAGGTTTATCTGCGCTCGGCATGGGACCTTCGAGAGAATCTGGATTTCGACCTTTCGGCCCGGTATGTCGACAGCTTGCCGGTCATCGGCGTTCCGAACTATATCACGATGGACTTGCGTTTGGCATGGCGGCCTCGCGATCATTGGGAGTTGGCTTTGGTGGGACAAAACTTGCTGCAAGAGTACCACTGGGAGTTCGCCGGGGGCTCCTTCGATTCGCCCACCTATGCAACCGAAGTTCCTCGCGGCATCTACGCGACGGCCACCTGGCGCCGGTAGCTTAAGCCAAGGATGATTAAGGCGGCGGTTTTCAAAGGGACGATACCATTAAAGAAACACTTGCGATCTCAGCAACTCTCTCACCCAGCAGGGACTCGCCGCATTGTCGGATGCCAAAGCGCGTCTCGGCAGGGGGTACGACACCTTGAGCTATTTTCGGCGGCACCCGAAACGGCTTTGCGACGCCGCAGCGATGTCCGTAGCGGCGTTGTCGCCGTCGTTGCGAACGCATGCGCGGTTGTGGGTCGCCGTCCTAGGGCTGACGACCTTTCTGGCCGGCGGCGCTGCGGCGCGTGCCCAGTCGGACGACGACGGCATCGATCGCGAATACGCGATCAAGGCCGCCTATCTCTACCAGTTCGGCCGCTATGTGCAGTGGCCGGCCGCCACATTCGCCGATGAGCGGTCGCCGCTGGTCATCGGGGTTTTAGGCCAGGACCCCTTCGGGGGAATTCTGGAAGAAATCGCCCGGACCAAACGCATCGACGGCCATCCGATCGTGGTCCGGCGATTCGCCTCGATGGCGGATTACACCGCCTGCCATATTCTTTTTATCACGTCGTCGGTCGCCCCTGAGCAAAAAGCGGCGGCGCTCCAGAAGCTGCAAGGAACGCCGACGCTTCTGGTGGGTGAAGAGCCGGGATTCGCCAAAGAAGGCGGCGCCATCAATTTCTTTCTCGAAGAAAACAAGATCCGCTTCGAGATCAACATGGAGATCGCCAAGCAAGATCAACTGAAGATCAGTTCAAAATTGTTGAGTTTAGCGAGGCTCGTGCCGCGTCAATGAAACAACGTCTTTTGGAGTGCGCAAACAACCCGCAAAAACGTCCGCCGGATGCGGATTTTCGGATAGCGTTTTCCTGCCATGCGTTTTTTTCAAGACCTTTCGATCAATGCGAAGTTGAAGCTGTCGGCCCTGGTGGCGGGAGGGTCGGCGTTGCTTTTGGCCTCGGCGGTGTTGATCGTCAACGACGTTAATCTGATCGAGGATTCTGAAGAGAATCTGCTAGAGACCCTGGCCGAGGTGGTGGGCGCAAACAGCATCGCCGCCCTCACGTTCGACGACGCCAAAGCGGCCACGGATCTGCTTTCCTCGTTGGAAAAACGATCCTCGATCCGTTTCGCTTGCATCTACAACGCCAAGGGGCAGGTCTTTGCAAGCTACAATGCGCCGGGCGCTCCTTCGTTCACACCGCCGCCTGTTGCACCGCCCGGCCACGAATACGTCGAGGGAGGTTTTCTCGACGTCACCCAGGACATCATGCAAGACAAAGAGCGGATTGGAGCGGTATTCCTCCATTCCTCGATGACCGAATTGAATCGGCAGCTCCTCCGCAACGTTAAAATCGTCGCCCTCGTCATGATCGGCGCAATCCTGATAGTGGTCTTTTTCTCATCGCGGCTTCAGCGAACCGTCTCGGAACCGATCCTGCAGTTGGCCCGAATCGCCCAGATGATTTCGCAGAGCCGGGACTATTCGATGCGGGTCCAAAAGGCCGCAAATGACGAGCTGGGAACGCTTTACGACGCATTCAACGCGATGTTGGATGAAATCCAGCGAAACGAGCGGGAACTGCAACTGGCCCATAGCCAGTTGGAAATTCGCGTCGAGGAGCGAACACGCGAGTTGTCTCATGCTAACTTACAGTTGAGCAGCGAGATCGCCGAGCGCAAGCGGGCCGAAACCGAATTGGAGGAAGTTCACAAGCAGCTTGTCGACGCGGCGCGCAAGGCCGGCATGGCCGAGGTGGCCACCGGCGTGCTGCACAACGTCGGCAACGTGTTGAACAGCATCAACGTGTCGGCCACCTTGATCGCCGACCGGCTGCGAAACTGGAAGCTCACCGAACTGACCCGAGCCCTGGACCTTATGAACCAAAA
>CAYMQL010000420.1:0-3330 GCA_964392255.1 uncultured Planctomycetaceae bacterium
CAAAAATGGTGCCCCTGAACGCGAATCTCGGCTTGGTATTCCGAATGGCTTTGCGCCTCGTCGAACAACTCGGGGCTCGGCTTGCTGTCGGCGCTGGCCGGCCGCTCGGGATGAATGCGGACCGCATAAATCAACGTTCGTTGCGTGAGCGTGCCGGGCGGCAAATCGAGAATCACCGCCATCTGTTCCGGCGTGTACCAAAGCTTTTCGGTGATCGGAAACGTGCTGACGACCGTGCCCCGCAATTTCGCGTCGACGCTGCGGAAATCGACGATTGCGATTCCCGGCCGGCCCAACATTTCGCCGTAGGCCGCGTGTTCCAGCAGCTTCACCGACTTGCCGCCGACGGTGATCTTCGCGGCCAGCGGCACTTGCACGCATACGTAGTCGCGCAGCTTAACCTGCACCTGTGCGTCGCCAAGGGTCTCGGACTTGAACTGCCGACAGCGACTATTGCCCTCGGGATCGCAAAAATAGACCAGCAGCATCTTGTTTTGCCGCTCGGCAAGCTCCATCGCCTCGGCATAATCGCTCATCCAATCGTCAATCGGATCGCACCGCTCGTGGCAATCCGGCCCCGCAACCGACGGCGCTGTTTCTTTCTGTTTCGCGGTTGATGGTGCTTTTTCTTCTTGTTTAGCAACCGACGGTACGTTCTCTGCCCGTTTAGCGGCCGACGGTGCTTTGTTTTCTTCCCGCTTCGCGGCCGACGGCACGTCGGCCCCCTGCCGCTGATTCAATCCAACATCCCGCCGATCGCCCGAAAGTGTCTTTCCGACCACTGTGCGAACGGCCGACAAGCGGCTGCTCCGGCCGGCGAGGATTGTGCGAGACGCCGAGACGCCGGTGCTTCCCTGGGCAAGAATCAATAAGGCCATGCAAATCGACAGCGTCAGACGGGGGCGGCAACGCATGGGATGGACTCCGATGGCTAGAGAATTCTGGTAGGCAGCGTCATTCGTCAGGAACCGCGTGATCGACCATAATAACAGCCGGCACACGCGACACCCCACCCAAGAAGGGGTCGCCGGCAAACTCAGATTGTTTCCAAGCGTTATACTTGGTAAGCTACGCAAACTCAAACGGCCAAACCCGCCGACAAGGGGACAATTATGGCCGAACCGAAAAACCGGAGTCTATAACCCCAAATGGCTACTGTACCCCCAGTGCCTGAAGGAGCCCACGGATGATGTCCAGAACGGCATGTTTTTTGGCAACGATTGCACTGTTCGCAACCCTTGCCGCAACAACAAGTTATGTCGCCGCCGCCACAGAAACGGCACAAGCGCCGGCGCTCGAGTCGCTTTCGGCGGCCTGCAAAAAAGCAAAGGCCGATTTTCGGCCGATAGACCAATCCGACGTTCAGCAGGCCAAAAATCTCCTGATCGAAGCCCTCGACAAGCTGGACCAGCGGCTCGCACAGGCCGGCGACAACGGCCAGGCATGGCGGGGCTTTCTGGAAGTCGCCGCGCTGCGCGAACACCTGAGCCGGGATGCCGAGCCCGACAAAAACCTGCTTGGCCGCATTCGCGCCCGCTACAACTCGGGCCACGACGGCCTCGAACTGGTTTGGTTTCTCGACGTTCAAACGGCGCTGCACAACTATTTGGCCATGAACGCCGCGGTTGACAACCCGAAGGTTCGCGCGGAATTCGAAAAACAAATGGACCGGCTGGCCGCAAGCCTCGAAACCTACGCGACCAAGCCAACCACCGAAGACGCCCTGGTCATTAGCGAGTCGGTTCGGTGGTTGCAGCAAGCGAAACAAGCCCCTGCGCTGGTCGAGGCGATCCAATCGCGCTTCGTGCAGCCGAACCTGTTGGCCGAAATTTCGCCGGCGGTGCTGGGGGCTGGAATCGCCGAGCCGGTCGACGATACGACGCCCGTGCGCGACTGCATTTTGGGCACCTCGATCTACGGAACCGCGCACACCGTCGGTCAGACCAGCGTTGCGCTGGTGCCCGATCCGAATTTCGGCGTCCTCGACGCGATTTTCTTCGGCACAACCGAGAGCGACAACGTCGGCTATCACGGTCCCGTGACTATTTATAGCAGTGCGACGACGAATTTGGCCGCCCGCAAGCGAATCTGGATCCATCCCGAGGGATTGTCGTCGTATCCGGGCGTTTCGTCCGCCACGACGGCCGTCGCCATTTGCGACATCCAATCGAACAAGGGCCGGCAATTCATCGAACGCATGGCATGGAAGCGGTCTGCAAAACAGCAGGGCACGGCCGAGTGCATCGCCTCGCGCCATGCCGAGCAGAAGCTGAACGAACGCATCGACCAACAGGCGGCCGAGGCCCTGGACCGCGCCAATCGCGACTACGTCGAGAAGTTCTACCGCCCGTTCAACGAGCGCAAGCTCTTCCCGCAGAAGCTGCAATTCAGCACGACGGAGCAAGCCGTCCGCTTGGTCGGATTGCAGGCCGGCGGCGGCAAACTGGCCGCGCCCGGCGCTCCGCTGTCGGTCGCTGAAGGGGCCGACTTGTCGCTGCGGATTCACGAGTCGATGATCAACAATCTGGCGTTCGACGCCTTGGCGGGCCGCACCGTCTACGAAGAAAAACTGCAACAGGCCGCCATCGACGCCCTCGGCCGGCTGCCCGACGAAATGAAGGGCGACGACGACGGCAAGCCCTGGGCGATCACCTTCGCCCCGCGGCAGCCGATCTCGGTCACGTTCGCCGACGACGGATTGAAAATCACCCTTCGCGGAGTCCGCTACATGCGCGGCGCCGAGGCCCACCCGGCCATGAACGTCTCGGCAAGCTACAAGATCGAGAAATCCCAACGCGGCTTCAAGGCCGTGCGTCAGGGAGAAATTCAGGTCTTTCCGCCCGATTTTGTGCCGGGCACCCAGATCGACGCCCGTCGCCAGGTCATTCGCACCCTGCTCGAAAAACGATTCGAGAAGGTTTTCAAGCCCGAGCTTCTCGGCGAAGGATTCGAACTATCCGGCAAGTGGAAGGCCGCCGGAAAATTGCTGCCCATTCAAGTCGAGTGCCGCGACGGTTGGTTGGTCATTGCCTGGAAGCGCGCGGCCGCCGAGCCGCAGGTCGCCGCAACCCAAAAACAGCCGGCTACAGCAAATTAGTTTGGCGTTTCTTCCGGCCATTTATTGCTTGTCAGACAAGCAATGTCGCAATAGCCGGGAGCTGACGATATCGCAATAGCCGGGAGCTAACACTACAGCGCTAACTCGCAATCTAAAAGAAATCCACTACAGAGTCACGGAGGTCGCAGAGACCGACAAAAGGTGGAATAGGCATTGGTATTCCTCTGGATTGGAGGATCATCATTCGCACTTCGACGTCAACGGATCGGTAG
>CAYMQL010000421.1:0-3325 GCA_964392255.1 uncultured Planctomycetaceae bacterium
GCAGCTTGCCGATCCGGCGGGCCCGTCGCCGACCGTCTCGCTGGCCGCCGCCGCGCCACGCGCCACGGTCGTTGACGTGAAAATCGTCGGCAACAAGTCGCTGCCGGTGGACAAAATACTGCCGCATATCCGCACGCGGCCCGGCCGAGCGTTCGATCTGGAACAGATCAAAGAGGACGTGCGCCGGTTGGACCACACGCGGATGTTCGTCAATGTGCAGACCTACTGGCAGCAGGTGGCCGGCGGCCGGGTTGTGATATTCGAGGTGTTGGAGCGGCCGTTGCTCAGAGAAGTTCTGTTCGTCGGCTGCAAAGCGATTCGCAAAAAGACGCTGCAAAAAGAGGCCGACATCAAGGCGGGCGATCCGGCCGATCCGTTTGCCATCGAAGAAGCACGGCGCAAACTGGAAGAGTATTACCACACGAAGGGTTTTTCTGGGGCCCGGATTACGCTGCTCGAAGGCGATAAGCCGGAAGACCGCCGCGCGATTTTCCTGATCAACGAGGGCACGAAGCAGAAGGTGTTTTGGACCAGCTTTGTGGGCAACACAATCGCGACCGACGACCGGCTGCGGACGCAAATCAAATCGAAAAATCCGTTCCTCTGGCTCTTCGGCGGCGAATTCGACCGCAAACAACTCGACGCCGACGTCGAAGCGTTGACGGCCTATTACCGCGGGCTTGGTTTTTTCCGCGCACGGATCGGCCGCGAGCTCGAAATCAACGAGAAAGAGGACTGGGTTTCGGTCAAATTCATTATCGACGAGGGGCCGCGTTACAAAATTCGCAACGTCTCGGTGCTTGGCAATACGAAGTATCAGAGCGACGAGTTGCTCGGCGAATTGAAGCTCAAAAACGGCGAGTATTTCAATCAGGGGCACCTGACGCGCGATGTCGGGATGCTTCGAGACAAGTACGGCGGCATCGGCTACGTCCTTTCCGACGTGAATGCCGACCCGCGGTTCCTCGAAGAGCCGGGCGAGTTGGACCTGGTCTACAACATCAAGGAAGGCGACCGCTATCGGGTCGGCAAGATCAACGTCAGCATCAAGGGCGAGTATCCCCATACGCAGATCACGACCATCCTGAACCGCCTTTCGATCCACCCGGGCGACATCATCGACATCCGCGAGATTCGCGAGAGCGAGCGTCGCATCCGGGCCAGCGGGTTGTTTGAGGCCAATCCCGCCACGGGCAACGCTCCGAAAATCGCGTTCAGCCCGCCGGGCGAAGAACTCGGCGAGCCGGAACAGAACCGCAAGCGATCGGTGGCCGAACGGCCGAAGCCCGACGACAGCGCCGGCGGCCCGAGATACCGCCGTCCGGGCGTCGATCCGTCGTCGCGCGATCGCGAGCTCGACGTGACGCTTGACTGCGGGCGTTACATCGGTCCGCAAGAACCGGCGGCGCCCGCCGCACAGAATTCCACCGGTGTTGCACGAAATATATCTTCCGCAGACCATGCGGGCGATCGGGCGAACGATGCGTTATCGGCATCGGCTAGCGAGCTGAGCGCTGCGCTGGCCCAAACCCGCGACCACCAGCGTCCGCGCGACGGCGTGATTTTGACGCAGTATTCGCCCGAGGCGGGCCGAGTGAATCCGGCCACGCAAACCGCGTCTCAACTCCAGTGGACCAACGCCGCTCCGCAGCAATCGCCGGCGGCGCAACCGGCGGCGACGCAGGCAGCGCCGGCCCAGTCGGCGCCGGCCTATGGCCAGCAGATGTGGCCGCGCGAGGGCGGGCCCGAGCAGCCGGTCGCTTCGCCCGAAGGCACGTATGAACCGGGCCCGATCTTTAGCGAGTCGTCGCCGTTCCGCGGCGGTCCGCCCGACGGCGGCGAAATGGCCCAACCGCTGCCGTTGAACATCACGGCAGAAGAGGCCATGACCGGGCGGCTGATGCTGGGCGTGGGCATCAACTCGGACGCCGGCCTGATCGGCTCGGTCGTCTTGGACGAGCAGAACTTCGATTGGGCGCGGTTCCCGCGCAGTTGGGAAGAAATTCGCAACGGCACGGCCTTCCGCGGCGCCGGCCAGCGATTCCGCTTGGAGGCCGCGCCCGGCACGACCACCCAACGCTACTTGGCGAGCTTCCAAGACCCGTACCTGTTCAATTCGCAGATCAGCCTGGGGCTGAGCGGCTACTACTACAACCGCATTTACAACGAATACACCGAACAGTGGCTCGGCGGCCGCGTGGCTTTTGGATACCAGTTTACGCCCGACCTGTCGGGCGCGATTGCCTACCGCGGCGCGAAAATCAACATCACCGATCCGTGCGATCCGCTGCTGCCCGACCTGGCCGAAGTGACCGGCCGCGATCTGGCGCTGCACGGCTTCCAGCTTTCGCTGACCCACGACAAGCGCGACAACGCCTTCCTGGCCACCGAAGGACACTTGATCGAGGGCTCGATCGAACAGGTGCTCGGCTCGTTCCAGTATCCGCGGGCGATGCTCGATCTGCGAAAATACTTTACCCTGTACGAGCGGCCCGACGGATCGGGACGGCAGGTGTTGAGCCTTGCAGCCCGGGGCGGCTATACCGGCGACGATACGCCGATCTACGAGCGGTTTTTTGCGGGCGGTTTCTCGACGATCCGCGGTTTCCAGTTCCGCGGGGCGTCGCCGCAGTTCTTCAATCCGGTTAGCGGCATCACGACTCGCGTGGGCGGCAATTTCATGATGCTCGCCTCGGCCGAGTATCTGTTCCCAATCACCGCCGACGACATGCTGCGCGGCGTCGTGTTCTGCGACACCGGCACGGTCGAACCGACGATCGACAACTGGTCGAACAAGTATCGCGTGGCGCCCGGCTTCGGCCTGCGAATTGTCGTTCCGGCGATGGGTCAGGCCCCAATTGCGCTGGACTTCGCGTTCCCGGTCTCGTGGCAGCCCGGCGACCGCAGCGAAATGTTCAGCTTCTTCATGGGCTTCGGGCGGTAGCGATGGCTACTTGAGCTTCAACAGGCTGGTCGTTTTGTACTTGGCGATTCGGTCGGCGCCTTTCAATTCGGCCAGTTCGATTAAGAACGCGCAGCCGACCACTTGGCCGCCGCAGTTTTCGACCAACCGGCAACAGGCCTCGATCGTGCCGCCGGTGGCCAGCAGATCGTCGACCACCAGAACCTTCGCGCCAGGGGCCACCGCGTCGGTGTGCATCTCGAGCGTGTCGCTGCCGTACTCCAGGTCGTAGGTCAACGACTGGGTTTTATAGGGCAGCTTGCCCGGCTTGCGGATCGGCACCAGCGCGGCGTTCAACTCCATTGCGACCGGCGCGGCGAAAATGAATCCCCGGGCCTCGGCGGCGGCGACCACGTCGATCTT
>CAYMQL010000422.1:0-3317 GCA_964392255.1 uncultured Planctomycetaceae bacterium
TACCAGGTGATTATTTCGGGCCTTCCGTTGAACTATTTTGCGGTTGACGACGTGGAAAGGATATTGGGCGTGCTGATGGGCCTTTTGGCGCCGGGCGGCACGCTCTCGTTTTTCGAATACATCGCCATCCGTCCCATGCGCGCAATGATTAGCGGCCGTTCAGAGCGGGCGAGGCTTCGCGGCATCGGCCGGGCGTTGCAGGCGACGCTCGACGGCCGGGAAATTCGTCGCGACGCCGTTTGGCTCAATGTCCCGCCCGCCTGGGTTCATCACGTCCGAGGCTGAGGAAACGCTTTCATGGTTCCATCCGCATGGCGTTGGTTCGCGTTGGTTTTGATGCTCGGCGCGGCGTCGGGTGCCGCGGTCGCGGCCGAGTCGGCCAAAAAGACCGACGACTCCGACTACGAACTCTACAGAATTCTCGTCGATACGCTCGATCAGGTCGAGCGGAATTACGTCACCGAGGTGGACCGCCGCGAACTGATCGAATCGGCCATCCGCGGCGTGCTCGGCAAGCTCGACCCGTACTCCAGCTACATCAGTCCGGACGAATTGGAGCGGTTTCGGACCAGCGTCGAGAGCGAATTCGGAGGCATCGGCATCCAGGTCGCCGCCGACGAAGGGCAAATCCAGGTGCTTAGCCCGATGTACGGCACGCCGGCCTATCGGGCCGGATTGCTCGCCGGCGACCGCATCCTCGAAATCGACGGCAAGAACACCGAGGGCATGACGCTCGACGAGGCCGTCGAGCGGCTCAAAGGCGACGAGGGCACCTCGGTGAAGCTGACCCTTCTGCATCCCGGCAAAGACGCCCGCGAAACGGTGACGATCACCCGCGAGAAGATTCACATCGAGACCGTGCTGGGCGACCGACGCCGGCCCGACGGCGCGTGGCAGTATATGCTCGATCCGAAGCAGCGCATCGGCTACGTGCGGTTGGTGGCTTTCAGCCGCGACACGCCCGCCGAATTGGAACGAGTCCTGACGCAGCTCAAGGCCGAAGATTTGCGCGGGCTGATCCTCGATTTGCGGTTCGACCCCGGCGGACTGCTGAGCGCCGCCATCGAGGTCAGCGACTTGTTTATCGCCGAGGGGCGAATCGTCAGCACCAAGGGCCGCAACAGCCCCGAACGCGTTTGGGACGCCCGCAAAGAAGGCACCTTCGAGGGATTTCCCATCGTCGTCCTGGTGAACCGCTATAGCGCCAGCGCCAGCGAAATCGTGGCGGCCTGTTTACAGGATCACCAGCGCGCGGTCGTCGCCGGCGAGCGAACCTGGGGCAAGGGCAGCGTCCAAAACGTGATCGATCTGGAAAACGGCCGCAGCGCCCTGAAGCTGACCACCGCCGGCTACTGCCGCCCGAACGGCAAAAACATCCACCGCTTCCCCGACGCCAAGCCGACCGATTCCTGGGGCGTTTCGCCCGATCCGGGCTTCGAGATCAAGCTGGCCGACCGCGAGATGGTCGACTTGATGCGCGACCGGCGCATGCGCGACGTATTGCAGTTGCCCGGCAGCGATAAGGCGTCCGAAAATCAAGAAACCGCCCACGTCGACCGCCAGCTTCAGGCGGCCGTCAAGCATCTGAACACGGAATTGGCCAAAGCGCAGTAGCAGCCGGCCCCGCTTTCGGAAGTTCCTTCGTTATGATAAAATCGCCGTGGAGGCAACCTATGGAGTCGATCCATTTCGAAACCACCGTCGGCCACGATCGGATCATCCGAGCCCCTGCGAATGTGCCGCTTCCCGAGGGCATTGTCGAAGTGACCATTCGGCCAGTGGTCGCCGCGACGGCTTGCACGTCTGATTCGTCGGCATCGAGTCGTTTGTGGCTGCTCGAGTTGGCGGCCGAGTCAGAGCGTTCGGCGCCGGCCCTTCCAGCCGATATGGCGGAACATCACGACCACTACGCGCATGGGACGCCGTTGCCATGAGCGAAGTTTTTGTCGATGCTTTCTATTTTATTGCTCTATTGAACCCATCCGATCGATTCCATAGCGCTGCCGTTGAAGCCACAAAGGTGTTGAAAAGTCGGCTGTTGACGACTACGTGGGTGCTGATGGAGGTGGCCGACGCGCTGTCGGCGCCCAGCATTCGGCAAACCGTTCACCGCTTCCTGCGACAAATTGCCGACGACGACAACATGCAGGTCGTTGAGGCAAACTCGCAATGGTATACTCGCGGTCTGGAACTCTACGGCAACCGCTCCGACAAATCATGGTCGCTAACCGACTGCATCAGTTTTCAAGTGATGAAGGATCGTCGGATTGAAGAGGCGCTGACCGGGGACCGCCATTTCATCCAGGCGGGTTTTAGGGCGTTGCTATTGCCGGCTCGCTCGACGTGAAGCGATTGAACGGAAACATGGCAATGCGCATCCTTTCGCTCGAAACCACTTGCGACGAAACCGCCGCCGCCGTGATTACGGATCGGTTGGAGGTGCTCGCTTCGGTCGTCGCCTCGCAGGACGATCTGCACGGGCGATTCGGCGGCGTCGTGCCGGAAATCGCATCCCGGGCCCACGTCGAGCGAATTCTGCCGGTCATCGACGAAGCCTTGCACAAGGCCGGCGTGTCGCTTGCCGATATCGACGCCGTCGCCGTGGCCAACACGCCGGGTTTGGCCGGCTCGCTGCTGGTCGGATTGACCGCCGCCAAGGCCCTTTGCGTCGCGCGGGGCATTCCGTTGATCGCGGTGAACCATCTTCAAGCCCACGTCTATGCCTGCCGCGTGGCGGCCGAGCGCAACGTGTTTCCGTGCATCGGATTGATCGTCAGCGGCGGGCACAGCAGTCTTTACCGCTGCGCCGGGCCGCTGGATTTCGAGTTTCTCGGCGGAACGATCGACGACGCCGCCGGCGAAGCCTTCGACAAGGTCGCGGCAATGTTGGGCCTGCCGTATCCGGGCGGGCCGTCGATTGAGCGAGCCGCCAAAGACGGCAACCCCAAGGCCTACGCCTTTCCTCGCCCGTTCCTGCGCGACGACCGACTCGATTTCAGCTTCAGCGGTCTGAAAACCGCGGTCCGATATGCCGTTGAGGGGAGAGGGGAGAGGGGAGAGGGGAGAGGGACGAGGGGCGAGGGACGACCACTGCCCACTGTTCACTGCCCACTGCCCACTGCTGATCTAGCTGCAAGTTTCCAGGAGGCCGTGGTCGACTGTCTGGTTGGCAAGGCCTTCGCCGCGCTCAGGCAGACGGGCATGCACATTCTTTGCGTCGGGGGAGGCGTCGCCGCGAACGGCCGGCTGCGGCAACGGTTGCACGACGAGGCCGAACGTTGCCAAGTCGAACTGCACATCGCCCCGTTGCGGCTCTG
>CAYMQL010000423.1:0-3311 GCA_964392255.1 uncultured Planctomycetaceae bacterium
CAGAGGATTCTTTTTGATTATCAACTGAACCCGACCACCTGGGCGTACATCTCCGCCCTGATGATGATCGGCATCTATTTCAAGTTCCATCGCTTCTGGAGCGTGCGGAACTTGGATTTGGCGGGCCTGATCGCCTTCTCGCCGGCGCTGTTGCTTCTGTACTACGGTTTTTCGGCCTCCGAACCGGTTCGCGTGCAGGCCGGCTATTGGTGGCTGTTCGCGGTGAGCGGATTCTTCTTGGTGCGGCTGCTGGTCGACCCGATGATGGTCCGCCGGCCCCTGTTGGAGCCGAACCTGTCGGCCAGCGGATTGACGTTTACGGGCATCTCGCTGTTGGTGTTTTTGATGGCGAACGTCATCACCAGCCCGCCCGAGCGATTGGAAAGACGTTTGGCCCGGCAGCAGGCGCCGGCAGCGCAGGAAGCGTCGCCGAGTCCCGGGTACGGGCCGTTCTATGCAGTGTCGAGCTTTTCGAACGAGACGATTTTGCCCATCGAACAGACGCAGCCCGAGGCCTACCGGCGGTCGTTGCTGCGCGTGACAGCGACGCGCGCGGCAGTGATCCTGGCGCATTTAGCGGTGGTCGCGGGCCTGGTGTGGATTGGTTTTCGGCTGTTCGACAACACTCAGACGGGCGTGGCGGCGGCGACTCTGTATCTGCTGACATTCTACACGAGCCAGTTCACCAGCCAGTTGGACCACATCCTGCCGGCCGTGCCGCTGGTGTGGGCCGTAGCGGCCTATCGCCGGCCGACCATCGCCGGAGTCATGCTGGGACTTGCCGGCGGATTGATCTACTATCCGTTCTTCTTGCTGCCGCTTTGGTGCGGTTTTTATTGGCGCCGCGGGCTGGTGCGTTTTCTTATCGGAGTCGTTCTGGGGCTGGCGATTCTGGTCGTCCCGTTGGCGTTGAACGCGGCCGACATGGCGTCGTTGGCCCCGCAACTCAAACAGATGTTCGGCGTGCAGAAACCGTTTGATGCGACGCTGACGGGTTTTTGGCAGCACTACGAATCGGCCTATCGAATTCCGGTTCTGGCGGTGTTCGTGGTGTTTTGTCTGGGCTTGGCCATCTGGCCGGCGCACAAAAATCTCGGCACGCTGCTGAGTTGTTCTACGGCCGTGATGCTGGCCTCGCAATTCTGGCATGCCAACCAGGGCGGCCTCTACATGGCGTGGTATCTGCCGCTGCTGATCCTGACGATCTTCCGTCCTAATTTGGAAGATCGCGTGGCGCTGTCGGCGGTGCGGCCGCTATGGCGCAGGAAGGGTTGACCGCGAGACGCCGGCTACTCGGGCTACTCGGTCGCCTCTTCCACTTCCTCCAAAGCCTTGTCGGTGCTGGTCGGATCGATGCTGCGGCAGCTTTCGGTCAGCCGGGCGGCGATATCCGTCAGATCGGCGCGCCATGTCTCTTCCGTCGCGTCCGGCGGAGTGATTTGCAGAAACTCGTTGATCAGCAGGATCAGCCGCAGCACATGGCGAAAGATCACGCCTTCTTGCTTTTGCAACGCCTTGCTCGTGACGTACTTGTTGAAGTCGCCGCCGAATTGCAACAACTCGCCGGCCGCCCAAACGGGCGAAGTTCGCACATCGTGGACGCCGGGAATATCGTAATCGAACAGCCGGCGCAGCTTGTCGGCCAACGCGAGCACCCATTTTCGCTCGCCGTCGTCGAAGCGGCGGTCGCGGTCCTCGTCGTTCTTCGCGTCGGGCGACAGCTCCTCGGGCGTAACCAGTCCCAGTTGCAGCAATTGTGCGTCGAGCCGCGTCGCGGCCAGCGGGCCGGGCGGCATTTCGTCCTGCCGCGGCACGCGCACGAAATGGCCCACCGATCGCGGCAGTTCCAGCACGCTCTCGAACGCCTGTATCCGCTCGTTGCGATCGGCGATGCCCAACTGGCCAACGAGAAACATGGCATAGAGCGGATGGATGCCGCGAAACAGCGACAGTTTTGCCAAATTCTCAGTCGGATGGGCAAAAACCGGCCTGTACGGCTTCGGCTCTGCCGACGCCGCCGGCTTTTCGGCGAATCCGAACGAGAATTCAAGCCGCTTGGCCGCGCAGGCTTTTTCTTCGGCCGCGGCCGCTTGGGCCTCGGCCAACTGCGCTTCGGTGGGCGGTTCCGGCTCCAAACGCACATAGCCCGCCCGCCAAAGCACGATCAACATCCGGTCAAGCTCTTTTTGTCCGGCCTCGATGCGGCCGGGGTCCATCAGTCGCTTGCCGACCAGGCTGCGAATCCGATCGACTTCCGGCGAGGCGTCGAGCATGTAGGCCAGCAGTCGCCAGGGCAGCGGGCCGCGGCTGTGCAGCTTGCCCGGCGGCGCGGCGCACAGTTTATTGAACTGAGCCTCGTTCCAATACTGTTCGTTCGCCCGGCGCGTCGGCATTTTTTTCTTCAACGCCTTTTTCGCTTTCAACAGGCCGGGGTCTTTCGTGTCTTCGGGAATCTGATCGTATTTTTCGCGCCAGCGGGCGATTTTTACATCGTCCTCGTGGGCCAGGACGAACACGTGGCCTTGCTTGTCGAACTGCGGGCGGCCCGCCCGGCCGAAAATCTGATGAGCTGTGCTCGGATCGAGCAGTTTTTTCTTTTCGGGCGGGCCTTTCATGATGCTGGGCACGACGACCGACCGGGCCGGCAGGTTGATGCCCGCCGAAAGCGTCTCGGTGCAAACCGCCACAGAAAGCAGCTTCCGCTGATACAGTTCCTCGACGATGCGGCGGTATTTTGGCAGCACGCCGGCATGGTGGACGCCGACGCCGCGCATCAGAAGCTGTTTCAGCTTCGGCCCGGCCCCTTGCGACCAATCGTGCTGCTCCAGTTCGGCCGCGAGCCGCTTCTGCTGGCCGTCGCTCAAGACGCGCTTGCCCTTGAGTTGTTCAGCAACCGTCCAACACTCTTCGCGATTGAAGCAAAAGACCAAAGCCGGCGTGGTGCGGACTTCGTCGTCGCCCTGGGCCATCGACTCGAGCTGCTCGGTCAGCAGCATGTCGCCGATCCAATGGTACGCCAGCGGAACCTTGCGCTCGTCGCCGGCGACCAGTTCGAGCTGCCTGTGGTGGCTTGTGCGGAGCCAGTGCAGAAACTCGACCGCGTTGCCCACCGTCGCCGAAAGCAACAGCGTCCGAACGTGTTCGGGCAGCAGCCCGAGCGTCAGCTCCCAAACGATCCCTCGTTCGGGATCGGTGAAGCTGTGGAACTCGTCCATCACCACCGCGCTGACCTGGCTGAAGTCGAAGGCTGGCGCAGCGGAAAAGGGGACAGTCCCCCTTTGTGCGGGCAAATGGGGACTGTCCCCGTTTAC
>CAYMQL010000424.1:0-3308 GCA_964392255.1 uncultured Planctomycetaceae bacterium
CGACCGCGGGTCGCTGCACAGCGCGTTGACCTGGGTCGCCCTGTCGTTGGGCACCACGAGTTTTGTTTGCGGCGGAACTCTGTTGGGCTGGTCGTTGGCCAGCGGACGTCAAGAGCTATGGACCATCGGCCTGCCCGTGGCTCTGGTCGGTCAGATCGCGCTGTTGGTCGGCCTCGTCCTGCAACTCGACCGGCTTTGGCGCGAAAATCGAGCGGCCGCGGACAAGCTCGACAACGTCGACCAGCAACTGCACGAACTGAAGACCACCACAACGCTCCTGAGCACTTCGCAAGGTCCGACCGCCAACGTTTTTTACTCTCACTTCGCCGGCGGCGCCAGTCCGCAGATGCTGCTTACGGACCTAAAAGGCCAGCTCGATCTTTTAGCGGTGAAAATCGCTCAAAACGATCGCCCTTCGTAGGCCAAACGCCTTGCCCATTCGTTTCGTCCGGCAATCGACAAGGCGGCTCTTATCATTTTCGCGCTGCGGCGATCAATAATTCGGCGCCTTGATCGAGCAAATCTTGGGCGACCCGTTGCCCCAGTTGCGCGGCCTCGGCCGGCGACGCAGAGCGACCGGCCTCAAGCCATTCGACGCCGTCGCAACCGACGACCCGGCCGGTGAGCGAAAGCGTTTCTCGATCGACGCAGGCCAAGGCGGCGATGGGCGCGAGACAGCCGCCGTGCAGCGCCGCGAGCATGGCGCGTTCCGCAGTCACCGCCGCATGGGTCGGCGCATGATCGAGCAAGGCCGCCGCTTCGATCGCGATGCGGTCGTCGCTTCGCGTCTCCAGCGCCAGCGCTCCCTGGCCAACCGCGGGCAGCATTATCTCGCGGGGCAAGACCTGCGTGATTCGTGCATCGAGCCCCAGCCGCCGCAATCCCGCCTCGGCGAGAACCAGGGCGTCATAATCGCCCTCGCGGAGCTTGCGGAGCCGCGTTTCGACGTTGCCGCGGACGTCTTTCATTTGCAGATCGCCCCGGGCGTGCAGCAACTGGGCCCGGCGTCGCAGGCTGCCTGTGCCGACCAGCGCCCCCGGCGGCAGTTCCGCCAGCGAGGCATTTTTATCCGAGACCAGCACGTCGTGGACCGGCCCCCGTTCGGGCACGGCCGCCAGCACGAGTCCGGCGGTTTCGCAGGTGGGCAGGTCTTTCAGGCTATGCACGGCGAGATCGATCCGGCCGTCCAGCAGCGCCCGTTGGATTTCCTTCGTAAAAACGCCCTCGCCGCCCAGGTCGCGGATCGCTCCGTGCCGGAGGTCGCCTTGGGTTTCGAGGGGCGTCAGTTCAACGTCAACGCCCTGCTTTTGCAACCGCGCGGCGACGTACTCGGCCTGCCATCGTGCCAGAGCGCTCGAGCGCGTTCCGAGTCGGAAACGGTTCACGCCCGGCTCCCCCTTTTTTCTCCTGCGCGATCTTCCCGCGCATTCGCGATCAGAGCCGGCGGAATCACCACGCCGCAACTGACGATGAATTGGCAGGCCTGATCGAAGGTCATGTCCAGATCGATGCACTCGCTGCGGCGCACGATGATGGTGCAGCCGGTCACCGGGACCGGCGAATAGGGAATCAACACCGCCAGCACCGGCTCGCCGGCGACATCCTCGATGGTCCCCATATTTTCACCAGTGACGAATCCGACCGACCAGGCGCCCTTGCGCGGAAATTCGACGGCGACGACTCGCGTCGCTTTGATTTCGCGCTCGGTGAACAGGAAATCCGTAACCTGCTTGACCGACGAGTAGACGGCGCGCACGCCGGGCACGCGCGAAACCATCCGCTCGAAGGCGTTGCCGACCAGCCCGCCGATGCCCGCCGCCATGAACTTGCCCAGAAAATACAGCAGCAGCACAAAAACCGCCAGAAAAAACGGAATTGCATATTGCGGGCGGAGAATCGTCAGATCGACGTAACGCGCATAGTAGGCGTCGGCGGTGATCGGCGGCGTTTCGCCCGGCTGTCTCTGCACCGTATCGTATATATCCTCTGGAATGAACTCGCGCTCGCGAATCTGATGATAACCGGGCGTGGGTTGCTCCTGAACGTCGCGGAGCGACCACACCAAACCCTGTCGTGCCCAACCGGTCACGGGTTGCAGAAAGTAGCTTTTGGTCGTGTTGACAGCCCAAATGATGATCAGCACCGTTAGCAACGGCGGGCAGACGACCGCCAGCCCCCGTAAAATCGCCCGGCGAAACGGATACGCGGAAGCCCGCAGACGGTTAATCGGTTGGTTCAAATCGTTGCTCATAGCTGCGTATTGTTCTCTTTTCCGCGGTCCCGGCAAGAGCGATCTGCCGCTATTCGCGTCCTTGGGCCCGGGCCACAACGGCCACCACGACGCTTGCGGCGCCGGCCTGTTTTAAGGTCTTGGCCGCCTCGCTGCATGTCGCCCCGGTGGTCAAAACGTCGTCGATCAGCAACACCCGAGCGCCCGTTAAATCCTTGCCGCGCCGGATTTCGAACGCCCCCCGTACGTTCTGAAACCGCCGCGTGGGCGGCAGAAGGGCCTGCGGCTGGGTGTTGCGGCGGCGGACCAAAACGTTGCGCCGCACGGGAATTTCAAGCGATCGGCCGAGTTGTTCGGCCAAGAGGTCGGGCCCGTTGACGCCGCGCACCAGCCGGCGACCCCAAAACATCGGAACCGGCACGGCCACATCCGGCCGATGCTCCAACAACGGCTCGCGGCGCCGCAGAACCAGCAGCCGGCCCATCGCCAACGTCAAAGCCTCGTGCGTCGGGCGTTTCATGCGCAGCACGACGCGGCGCAGTCCCTTGTGGTAGCTGCCCAACGCGACGGCCGCGTCGAACCCGAGAGACACATCCCGGCAAAGCAGGCATTTCGACGGCAAAAAGCCGACATCAAGCACCTCGCCCGCACAATGCCGGCATCCGTGCCACACGGCCGGCGCCAGCCGTTCGAGACACTCGCGGCAAAACGGCCCGTCGCCCGCCGCTTTGACAAGCTCCTCGCGACAGAATGCACAGCGCCGCGGAAAAAGCAGCGCGAGACCGCCGTCCCACAACCGGCGCGTTCGCTTGCGAAGCTGGACCGTCCAATCGACCATGCCGGCATCTTAATCGCCGCGCGGGTCAGGCCGCAACCCGGCCCGGCCTCGAGGGCTACTCCTCGTCCTTGCTCAGCGTGAAGCCCTTGATGTACCAGCCGTCGGTTTCGCTGGTGGCTTGCAAGCCGGCGGGGCCCAGATAGCGCCGCACCACTTGATAGTCGGGCAGTTGGCTGCCGTCGATGCGCTGGGCACGCGGCGTTCCCTTCTTGCCTTCGCCGAACAAGGCGTTGAGCGCCC
>CAYMQL010000425.1:0-1495 GCA_964392255.1 uncultured Planctomycetaceae bacterium
GCCAGGGCAATCGCTACGCCGAGTCCGATTCCGCTGCCGCCTCCGGTCACCAGGGCGGTTTTACCTTGCAGTTCAGCCATTCTTGCATTCTCCTACGCTATCGGGATTCGCGGCAACCGCGGCCGCCGCAACGCCGTTCACAATCAGACTCTTCAGCTATTCCGTTGGGGCCTGTTCGATGCGGAACGCCCACGCTTGCTTACAGGGCCGCTGGGCAGGCTCTTGCAGTTGCGTGGGAAGCTCGATTTCCAGCCCGTTGTCGGTGTTCCGCCATTCCAGCGGCTTTTCGACGCCTAGCATTCGGACCTCGGCGCCGTCTTTCGCCCGCAGCGACTTCAGAACCAACCGTTCGCCCGGCCAACTTAGAACGATGGCATAGACGTACTTGCTGTCTTTGCTTCGGGTGAAGCGGATTTGGTCGCCCTCGTTCCAGCGGCGCCAAGGCCTCGTAGCGTAGATCGCCTCTCCGTTGACCTTGAGCCAATCGCCGAGATACTCGAGGCGTTCGACCACTTCGGGCTGCCACTTGCCGCTGGCCGGCGGACCGAAGCCCAGTTGCATGTTTCCGCCTTTGGCCACCACGTCAATCAGCGTCTCGAGGATCCATTCCTTCGACTGATAATCGTCGTTGGGCAAATAGCTCCATGCCCGACCAATGTGATAGATGAGTTGCCAAGGCATGACTCGACCTTCAGCGCCTCGCGTCGTGCCGGCAACGGAGGGATCGGCGTCCTTGGGAATATGCATTTCCGGCGTGCCATAATCGCCGTACTGCTGGATGCCGCGGTTTCGCATCATCACAGTGGGTTGCAACCGGCGAACCATTTTCGTGATTTCGACTAGTTCGGGAAACGCGGCCGTCGGCCAGGAGCAGTCGAAAGAAAGGTCGTCCAACGGTCCATAGTTCGTCGCCAGTTCCTTTAATTGCATCCGTTGTTTTTCGATGAATCGCCGCCAGCGTTCCGGGTCGGAAGCCTCGTCGAACTGTGGATTGTCGTAACGCGTGTTCGATTCGCCGAAGCGATGCCAAGCGAAATCTGGATCGAGCCAGTTTTCGTGCGAGAAGTAGAAACCGACGCCAATGCCGCGTTTTCTGGCCGCCGCGACCAGCGGCGCGAGCAGGTCCTTCTTGTAGGGCGTCTCGGCGATGGAATAGCGGATGTCGGCCGGCTCGACCGGTCCGATGCCTTTCGGGCGGAAACTGCCGGCGCCGGCCGGCCGCTTCCAACCGCGCAGGATCCGCTCGGTGGGCCAGAGGCAGAAGCCGTCGTGGTGCATGGTCGTGATGGTGAAATACTTGATTCCGCCCCGCTGCATAAGGTCCGTCCACTTGTCCGCGTCGAAGGCGATGGGATCGAAGCTCTGGTAGAGCGTGTGATAGATCTTCTGGAACTCGGGCGAGGAATCCTTGAGGGCCCAAGACGCTTCAACGCCGAGCATGGAATAGACGCCCCAGTGGATGCGCAGGCCCAGTTTCCAGTCGAGCCACTTTTCG
>CAYMQL010000425.1:1505-3300 GCA_964392255.1 uncultured Planctomycetaceae bacterium
ACAGCGTCTTTGCCGGCGTGCCGGTAGTCGGGATCGACGCCTTGATAGCCGGGGTATTCCGCCTGCAATTGTTTTTCGGCGGCGGCCTCTTGCGACATCAGGGCGCATTGTTCCGGTTCCGCAAACGCGGCCGAGACTCCGCACAAGAACAGGAAAGCGCCTACCGCAAATTGAATTGCCGTCTTCATGATTTTCTTGCTCCTTGACATGGGTAAACGTTTGTTGTTTCTGCCCGCGATACCTCGGGCGGCGTGCGGTTCGGTCGTTGTCGGCTCTATCTACCGCGCCAGCCCCACACGCTCTTTCATTTTTGCGAGTTCTTCCGGCGCCCGAAGCGGCCGCGTTCGGTCGCAATCGGTGTGTTCGTAGTAGTCGAAGCTGGATCCCAACTTCCGCATGAGCGGCTCTGTGGCGGCGTTGAGCTCTGCGATGACGGCGGGGTCGAGCGATTCGGCGGCGGCGCGAACGTTGGCTTCGAGTTCCGCCTGATTTCGCGCGCCGACAAGGGTGCAGGCGACGCCTTCGGCGGCCGTGGCCCATTTCACGGCGATTTCGGGCATCGTCTTGCCGCAGCGGGCGGCGATGGCGCGAATGGCGGCCAGTGCGGCCGTCGTTTCTGCTTCGGCCCCGGCTTCGCCGTGGCGGCACAGTTCGCCGGCCCGCGACGGATCGAAATGCCGCGACCGCCGCTGCCAAAGCGGCACGTCGTCGAGCGTGGGATAGATGTCGGCCAGCAGGCCTTGCATCAGCGCCATGTAGCCGATCACTCCCACGCCGACGGACCGGCAATGCGGGAGCGCCTCGCACTCAATCGCACGACACAGCAAATTGTACGGCAGCTCGTTGACGACGATCTGCACGCCCGCGGATCGAGCTTCCTCGAGCACTTCGACGCCGAAATTGCTGACGCCGACGTAGCGAATTTTTCCCTGACGCTGCAATTCGCCCAACGCGGCAAAGGTCGCGTCCGCCGGCGGGCAGTCGGCGTCCTTGTTGAAGTGGATTACAGAGTGGGGCAGCATGGGCCAGTGGACCATGTACAGATCAATGTAATCGGTCGCCAGCCGACGCAGCGAGGCTTCGCAATGCTCCGCCACGGCTTGCGGCCAGCCGTTGTTCGGGCTGAGTTTTGTGCCCACGATCAGCTTTTCGCGCGGCAAGCCGCGTAGGGCCATGCCGAGCGACTGCTCGCTGCGTCCCGCGTTGTAGGCCTCGGCCGTGTCAAAATAATTTACGCCCAAGCCCATCGCATGGCGCACCGTGCGGTTGACGTCCTCCTGGTTTTGCTCGCCCCAATACTCGCCGCCTCCGAAGGGCCAGCAACCCAAGCCCAAGGCCGGCAGCCAGAGGTCGGATTCTCCACATCTTCTGATTTCCATAGCAGGTCTCTTCGTTTTTGCTCCGTTTTATGGTTCTAAAATCACTTTCAGAAGGTCCTCTTTGCGGGCCGCCAATCGCTCGAACCAGGCGGCGCCGTCGGCCAAAGGCGCCGTGGCGCTAATCAACGGTTCAACATCGATTGCCCCGCGAGCCAGCAGGTCGAGGCAGGCCGGATACTCGCCGCACGAAGCACACGAGCCGTTGACGGTCAGTTCGCGTGTGACGGCGAGTTGGAGCGGGAATTCGACCGTCGGCGACAAATTGCCGACCAGCGTAAGCTGCCCGCCCTTGCGCAGACAGGCCGCCGCCGTTTGCACCGTGGGCGACAGGCCGACCACCTCGAAGGCCAAGTCCGCGCCGCGTCCGGCGGTGCGTTTTTGAATTTCGGCGGCAACGTCGGCCTGATCGGAGTGCA
>CAYMQL010000426.1:0-3281 GCA_964392255.1 uncultured Planctomycetaceae bacterium
GAATACCGCGCCAAGGTCGAATCGCTGCTCCATGCGGCCGACGAGTTCCTGACGCCTATCGGCGGCATCGCTTGGGAACGTCCGCACGGCGGGCTGTACCTCTGGCTGCGACTGCCCGAAGGCGTCGACACCGGCCTCGACGGCCCCTTGTTCCAGCGGGCCTTGGCCGAAGAGGTGCTCTATCTGCCCGGCGAACACTGCTATCCGTCGGCCTCGGGTCCGCGGCCCTGTAACATGCTGCGGCTGAGTTTCGGCGTGCCCTCGTGCGAAAATATTCGCCGCGGCGTCGAGGCCTTGGCCCGGGCCATCCGGCAGGTGATCTGACATGTGCATCATCGACCGCTACCTGCTCCGCCAGTTCACGCAGACGTTCATCATCTGCTTTTTGAGCTTGATGGGGCTCTATGTCGTCATCGAGGCGTCGACGAATCTCGATGCCTTCATTCGCGACGGGCAGAAGGCGGGCGGGGTCGTCGCCTTGATCGCCGAATACTACGCCTACCGCTCGCTCTGGCTTTTCGACGTGGCTAGCGGCGTGCTGGCCTTGGTCGCGGCGATGTTCACCATCTCTTGGATTCAGCGGCACAACGAGATGACGGCCCTGATGGCGGCGGGCGTTTCGCGGTTGCGCGTCGTTGTTCCCGTCATTGCGGCCGTCGGCGTTGTCAGTCTGCTGTCGGCGGCGAATCGCGAACTGCTGATTCCGCGTTATCGCAGCGAACTGTCGCGGCCGCCGCAGGACCCGCTGGGCGGCCAGCGACGTAGTTTTACCGCCCGCTACGACGACCGCACCAATGTGTTGCTCGGCGGCAAACGCGCGATTGCCGAACAAAAGTGCATCGAAGAACCGTCGTTCGCGCTGCCGCCCGCGCTGAGCGACCACGGCAGTCAACTAATCGCTGAAAAAGCCTTTTATCTGCCGCCAGACGGCCGACGGCCGGGAGGCTACTTGCTCGCGGGCGTGCGCGAGCCGAGAAACCTCGACACGAGCCGATCGCTGCCGGTCGGCGATCATCCAATCCTGATTACGCCGCAAGACGCGCCGGACTGGCTCAATCGCGACCAATGCTTCTTGCAAAGCGACGTCGACTTCGATCAACTGACCAACAGCGAGAGCTTTCTGAAACTCGCCTCGACGCCCCAACTGATCGCTGCGCTGCGCAATCCGAGCCTGGGCTACGGGCTCGACGTCCGCGTGGCCATTCACGCCCGGATCATTAAGCCGCTGACCGACATGACGCTTTTGCTGCTGGGCCTGCCGTTGATCGTCAGCCGCGAAAACCGCAACGTGTTTATCGCCATCGGCATCTGCATGGGCGTAACGATGGCCTTCACGCTGACATCGATCGGCATGCAGCAGTTGGGCGAGATCGGCTACCTGCTCAATCCGGCGCTTTCGGTCTGGGCCCCGCTGATTCTCTTCATACCACCCGCCGTGGGGATGGCCGAGAGTCTGCGGCGATGAGCGATTAGCTTTCAGCGATTAGCTTTCAGCGGTCAGCTTTCAGCGGTCAGCTTTCAGCGGAAATCGATCGCAAGTGTCGCTTTGGCAATGGATTGCGTTGCTGCAATACAAAGGGCAACTACAAAAGCTGATAGCTAATAGCTGAAAGCTGATAGCTATAAGCTGAAAGCTGAAAGCTGAAAGCTGACCACCGACCGATCCCGGAATCGGAACTTCTCGCGACCGGCGGGGTTTCTAAGGTTGCAGCAGTGTTCCGTTTGAATGCGTATGCAACTCAAAGTCCCTTCTTGAAAGGAGTTTTGTGATGACTCGATGGCCGATGCTAATTGCCGTCGCACTGGTCGGAATCATGGTCGCCGCGGTTTCGGTCCAGGCGCAACCCGACAACGGTCCTCCGGGCGGACGACGCGGAGATCGCGTCGGACCGCGCCCCGGCGGTCCCGGCGGTCCCGGCGGTGGTTTCATGTTGTTGCGGCTCGAAAACGTCCAGGCCGACCTGCAACTAACGGCCGAGCAGAAGACGAAGCTTGAGGCGCTGGGTCAGGAACCGCGCGGCGGCCGCGAAAATCGCGAAAACCGCGAGAAACAGATCGCCGAAATCCTCAAGCCCGAACAGCTCGAACGCCTGAAGCAGATCCGCATTCAGATCGAGCCGGGGATGGCTTTGCACAACAACCCCGAGGTGGCCAAGGCCTTGGCCCTGACCGACGAGCAAAAGGGGAAGCTCAGGACGTTGCGCGAAGAAGCCCGAGAGGCCATGCGCGAGGCGTTTCAGGACGGCGAGGACTTGACGCCCCAAGAGCGGCGTGCCAAAGGCGTCGAGATGCGTAAGGAAATGCTCGAAAAGGCCCTCGGTGTGCTGACGCCCGAGCAGCGAGAGAAGTTCGAAAAGATGCAAGGTGCGAAAATCGAACTGGACTTCTCGTCTCTTCGCCCGCCGCGAGGTGGACGAGGGCCGGCGCGTTAAGCTGCGGCGTTAGGGCAAGAGCCGTAGTTTCGGGGCGACAAGTAAGCTTGTTGCCCCTTTTTTAATTGGTATCACCGGATCGAGGAACCGCCTTGATCGTTTTTTGCCGGCGGCTGCGAAAAAACGAAACCTCCCTGTCTTCCCTAAGAAGTGGCCGCATGGTATAATAGTTCTAATGGGGTGACAGTATTCTGGTTCCTCAGCTCCTTCCGATGGGCCAGGATCAGTCACACCGCGTTTCGTGGAAGCGGCGTTTTTATGCGGCTTTTCGATTGCGGTTGATTTGTGCCCCTGATGTGTTTGGCCGTTCCGGCGTTTGCGGAAGGGGTGGGTGAGCGCCGGTTGCGGTTGCTTTACGTTCTTTCGTTTCTGTTTTTTGTGAGGAGTGGCAAACATGCCGCAGGGTACGATCAAGAAGTTGATCATGGACAAGGGTTTTGGTTTCATTCAAGGCGAGCGTGGAGAATTGTTCTTCCACCACTCGGCTCTGGACGGAATCGCCATCGAAGAGCTGCGCGAAGGCCAGCGGGTTGAATTCGAGGAGGGTCGCGGACCCAAGGGTCCCCGCGCGGAGAACGTCAAGATCATCTGATCTCGACGTGCGTCTGAGCTAGACCACAAACAGGCCCCGGGCGGACAACGTCTCCCGGGGCCGTTTTTATGCGCCGGCAGTACGGATTTCTTGCCTGTCAGCCGGCGCCCAGCCCCAAAAAGCTGCCGGTTTGATAGACGACGAACGTCACCAGATAAGCCAGCACGGTAAGTCCCGCCAGTTGCAGCGCCGCCCAGCGCCACGAGCCGCTCTCTTGCCAGATGGTCGCGACCGTCGCCGCGCAGGGGATGCTGATC
>CAYMQL010000427.1:0-3277 GCA_964392255.1 uncultured Planctomycetaceae bacterium
ATACCAATTTCCCGCTCCCGTAAGCCAATTTTGCGCAGCCCAGCCCCCGGCTATTGCGACATTATTTACCTGACACGCAAGAAACAAAACACCATGTTGGACGTTTTCCCGCGTGATGAGAAATGCGGGCTAGCCCCTAATGCCCCGATACACATGTTGCATCAGCACGTTCTTTTTCGCCGTGACCGGGCCCGGCGAGGCATCGTCGCGCAAGACGTTGACCATCATTTGATACTTCGCGTCGATGTCGTCGGCGAAGTGGACCAGCAGGGCCTCGGGCGTCATAGGCGACTTCGGCGAGCCCCATTCCGGCAGGCGTTGATGGGCGATAATCAGATGTTCCAGCCGCAGCATCGTATCGGCGTCGGGCGCGGCGCCTTGCATGGCGGCGGCCGCCTCGCGAACCATGTCGCGCCCCTGAAGAATGTGGCCGATCAGCGAGCCTTCGGCCGTATGCACGGCGCCTTCGGGCCGCTGGTCCATCTCGCGCAGCTTGCCGATGTCGTGCAGAATCGCCCCCGCGACGACCAGCTCCTTGTCCAACGGCGGATTCATCTCGGGGTAGTATTCCGCGTACTTGTCGGCCAGAAAGACGCACGTCCGGGCAACGCTTAGCGTGTGCTCCAACAGTCCGCCGACGTAGGCATGATGGTTGCGACGCGCGGCCGGATGCGCAAGCAGCGCATCGCGATGGTCGGCCAGCAGCGATTCGACCAGCCGGCGCAGCGCGGGGTTGCCGATGCGCTGTCGGACCATCGTCGTCAGCTCGTTGAACATCGTCTGCGGATCGAAGCGCGAACGCGGCAGACAAAGCGTTGGCTCGAATCCGTCGGCGGCGTCGGCTTCGACCGTCTCGCGGATTTTGCGAATTTCCAATTGCGGCCCAAAATCGGTCTCTCGATAGAACGCCCGGAGTTTGTAAAATTCTCCCGGTTTCCAACGGTCGCGGCAATCGGCGGCCCACGACGAATCGCCCCAGATCGGAAAACTGACCTCGCGGGTGCCGTCGCGAAAGCCGACGCGAAAATACGGCTTGCCCGTCTTGGTTTTCAACTCCTCCTTGGCGGTCATCAACAGGAAGAGGTCGGCCTCTTGGCCGGATGACATCTCGGCCAGCGTGACGATGGGCATGATGCGGGGCATGGGAGAAGGATCCGGGGTGAGGCCGCGATTCCACTCCGAGAGCGGTTGGCCCACGGCCGTTTTCGGCAACGCGGATTTTCAAAAACTCAACGGCGACCGACCGACGGCCAGGGCGATCGCGAGAATCTATTGGACCGCCGCACTGCGATCGAAAAAGCCGACAGCCGGGGACGCCTTAGCGGACGTCGATCTTGCTGATTTTGACCCGGGTGTAAAGCTGTCTATGACCAGTCTTGCGGCGATAGTTTTTGCGGCGCCGGGCCTTCTGAATCACCAGTTTCGGGCCCTGCACCACAGAGAGCACTTCGCCGGTCACGCTGGCGTTTTCAAGAACCGGCTGTCCGACCTTCAGGGCGTTGTCGTCCTGAAAGGCCAGTACGCGGTCGAATGTCACCGGGCTGCCGGCCGGCAAGTCGCGGTAATCGATATCAAGCTCTTGGCCTTCTTCGACCTTGAACTGGCGTCCACCTTCACAAATGATCGCGTACATGGAGCTTTCCTCAATGCTCGTAAGCCTAACCGGACAAACCGTTAAGTGTAACAAATAGCCCGCCTAAAGTTCAAGAGGGGCTAGGGAAACCGGATTTCGCGGCCGTCGGAGTCGCGGCATTCCACAACCAGGTACTCCGGCGCAACTTCTTCCTTTGCAATGACTTGCACCGCCATGTGCCCCTCTTGTTCGAGCCGCGCCAACTCCATCCGTTTGCGATTATTCAGGAAATCGGCCACGGCCTCGGAGGCGGTAATCGTCACTCGGGCAATCGCCGGGCGCTGGCTGGCGAGGATCAGCAGGCGAACCACCTCGATGGCCATGCTTTCCGGAGTTTTGACCACGCCCGACCCGCCGCAGCTTGGGCATTCGGCATAGGCGCTGCGCTTCGGATTCGTGCGGATGCGCTGCCGGGTCATCTCGATGATTCCGAACGGGCTGGTCCGCAGCAGCCGAGTGCGCGCGCGATCGCGTTTCAGCGCGTCGCGAAGCGCGCGTTCGACGCCGCGGCGGTGTTTCTCTTTGCGCATGTCGATAAAGTCGTTGACGATCACGCCGCCGAGGTCGCGAAGCCGGATTTGCCGGGCGATCTCTTTGGCGGCGTGCAGATTCATCTGGTACGCGGTTTCTTCGGCCGAATCTTCCGCCCGAAAGCTGCCGCTGTTGACGTCGATGGCCACCAGAGCCTCGGTTTGATCGATGACGATCGATCCGCCCGAGCGCAGCGCCACCCGGCGGCGGTGGATTTTTGCGATTTCTTCGTCGAGGTTGTATTTTCGGAACAGCGGCTCCTTGCCCTCGAAAAATTGCAGCCGATGGACGTAGCGCGGCATGACCAGTTGCAGAAACTCCTTAGCCCGTTCGTGCGCCTTCGGCTCGTCGATGTAGATGGCGTCGACCTCGGCGGTGAAGATGTCGCGGATCGTGCGGATGATCATGTCGCTTTCTTCGTAGATAACGCCGGGGCCGGAAAGTTTTTTGATCCGCCGGGCGATCACCTTCCACAGGCGGAGCAAGTAGGCCATATCGCGAGAAAGCTCGCGCTTGGTGCGGTCGCTGCCGGCGGTGCGGACGATGAAGCCGACGCCCTTGGGCGGTTTCAGCTCGAGCATGACGTCGCGCAGGCGGCGGCGGACGGTTTCGTCCTCGATTTTTCGCGAGACGCCGATCCGCCCCAGCGCGGGCATCAGCACCAGATACCGGCCGGGAATGCTGATATAGGTCGAGAGCGTCGGGCCTTTGCTGCCGATGCCCTCTTTGATGACTTGGACGAGCAATTCGTCGCCGCGGCGCAGAATATCTTGGATGGGCGGCTTGAAACGCGGGCGTCCGCCGAAGCGATGGGCGCGCGGTCGCGGCCCGTGGGGCTCTGCGTCGTCGTCGTCTTCGTCGCCGACGGCCGATTCACCGCCGCGATACGGCGCGCGGCGCGGTTCGGGCGGACCCATCGCCTTGTCGGGATCGAAGCCGCCCTGGCGGAAATACTGCGGCTCGATGTCGCTGATGTGCAAGAATCCGTTGCGGCCGACGCCGAAATCGACGAAGGCCGCCTGGATGCTCGGCTCCAGGTTGACGACGACGCCCTTGTAGATGTTTCCTACGTAATTGTCCTGTCCGGCCCGTTCAACGTACAGCTCTTCGAGG
>CAYMQL010000428.1:0-3277 GCA_964392255.1 uncultured Planctomycetaceae bacterium
ACGTCGGTCGCCGGACCAGTAGACGTTTAGGTAATCAGTTCGCCGGCCGTTCGGGGCCATGCCCAAACTGCAAGCACACCCTGCAAGTGCCGACCAAAGAGCAGGAGGTCAAGGTCCACGCGCCCGAGGAATTTGCCAGCGGCGGCAAAACCGCCAGCGGCAAACTCGCCATCAAACCGGTCGCGTTCGTTCCCACCAAGGTCAATCCGGTGACGACCGTTGCCATCGTTGCCGCGACGCTGGTCGTGCTGGTCGTTGCCTGGGCCGGCGGGCGCCAGGGGCTGTTTCAGAACATGATCGTCACGGCAGCAGCTTTGTTGGCAGTTTCGCCGCTGCTTGTGGCGGCGGCCTACGCCGTTTTGCGCAATCCCGAACTGGAGCCGTATCGCGGCAAGGAGCTGTACGTCCGGTCGAGTCTTTGTGCGCTGGCCTATGCGGCCCTCTGGGGAGCGTTCGCCCTGCTGGCTTCGCAGGGCGTCGTCACCGGCGACATTTGGAACTGGGTGCTGATCGTGCCGCCGTTTGCCGTCTCCGGCGGACTGTTCGCCCTGGCCACGCTCGATCTCGACTTCGGCGACGCCGTTTTCCACTACGGTTTCTATCTGTTGGCGACGATCATCCTCCGCTGGGCCGCGGGAATGACGTGGATATGGAACATTTGAGATTGTTGATTGTTGATTGCTGATTGCTGATTGTTCGCTGCATAATCAGATCATCAATCAACAATCATCAATCAACAATCATCAATCAACAATCATCAATCGATGAACACCATCCTCGACATCCCCGAAGTCGTCGCACTCGACACCCGGCGCGGGCTGATCCGAATTCCGCCGGAAGTCGACGTGCCGCTGACGCCGCGCGTGCGGCTGCTGATCGACGCGGCCGATTTCCGACGCCTGGCCCGCATCAGCCAACTCGGCCTGGTGTCGCTGGTCTATCCGGCGGCCATCCACACCCGGTTTGAACACTGTCTGGGCGTGTATCGCCTCGCCCTGTTGTATCTGAAACAGTTGGCGCACGACGAGCGTTTTACACGGGCCGTGCAGCCCGAAGACGCCGAACTATTCTTGGCCGCGGCCCTGTTGCACGATCTGGGCCACTGGCCGTTCTGCCACCCGATCGAAGACATCCGGCTGCCGAGCGTGCCGAGCCACGAGCTGTTCGCCAACAGTTTTCTCCTGGAGGGCGAGATCGGCGACGTGCTGCGGCACGACTGGAATATCAACCCACGCGACATCGTCGCCTTGCTTAGCGAAAAACCTCGCCAGCAAACCGCGAAAATACTGACCAGTATGCTCTCGGGGCCGATCGACATCGACAAGATGGATTATCTGTACCGCGACAGTCTGCACGCCGGCGTGCCCTATGGGCGGCACTTCGACCAGCAGCGCCTGCTGGGCAGCCTATGCCTGAACGCGGCCGGCGACGGACTGGCCATCACGCAGAAGGGCAAAACTGCCGCCGAACTGATGGTCTTCGCCCGCTACGTGATGTTTAGCGAGGTCTACTGGCATCACGGCGTCCGCGCGGCCACGGCCATGCTCCAGCGGGCCTTCTACCTACTGCACGGCTCGCTCGATCTTGACGCCATATTCCGCATGACCGAGCCGGAGATGATCGACGAGTTGCAACGGGTCGCCGGCACTGGCAAAGCCAGTGGCACACTGACTGGCGAACTGCTGGCCGGCACTGGCTACAAATCGCTGGGTGGCACTGGCTACAAATCGCTGGGTGGCACTGGCTATGCCAGTGTCTCAGCGGCCGGCGAGCTGCTCGACGGACTGTTCGGCCCCACGCGCAAACTCTACAAGCGATTGGCCCAATACAGCTTTTTGGAAAACGGCGATCTCTACCGGCGGCTTGCCCGCCGACCGTATCCCTGGCTGACGGCCTGCGCCGAACGATTGGCCGCGTTGGTCAGCAGTGCGTTGGGCCGCGTGGTCGCCCCGCACGAACTGCTGTTCGACGCCCCGCCGATCACGCGCGAAGTGCAATTCGACGTGGACATCCATTTTCTAAAAGAGAACCGCTACCGTCCGCTGGGCGAGGTCTCGCCGGTCATTCGCACGCTGGCCACCGAGCAGTTCGACGACTACGTAAAGCGCGTCCGCATCTTCGCCCACCCTCGCGTTGTCGCGGAGCTGCGCGCGCTATCTAATTTGCCCGAGTTGCTCGATCAGGCGATCACGCAGACGGAGTGATCTGCGGCGAGATCGTCCCTCGAACACGCACATATGGCAACATTTCCAGCCATTACAGGAGGGCACGAAACTCTTCAATGCTCATGCCAGCATCTTTGATCTTGCTGGTCAGCAGGCCGACTCCCAGCGTGTGGCCTTTATGTACGGGAATTGACAAGGCAATCGGCTTGTCAGGATGCCGCAGATAATGATGGCTGCCAGATATGCGAACCAAATCATACCCAGCCCGGCGAAATGCCTTTACCGCTTCTTCACCGGTGACTCTAGGCGGTTTGCTAGACATTCACCAAAATCCATTGCGTCTTGCCGACGGCAGGTATATCTTCCGACCGGTAATCCTTCCACGGAATTGGATCACCATGCTCTTTATATACCTCGATCAAGCCGCAAATGGATTCTTCAACGTTGGCCAACGCTTCAGATTCGGTGTCGCCACAACTCGCAGCGCCGGGGAGATTCAGAACGAAGGCCGTGAAGCCGCCGTCTTCTGGAACAACGCAAACGTGACAGCGATACGCGGTCTGTTTCGACCACTCCGCCTCGAACACGAAGGTTGTAGCGTTGCTGTCTTCACGCAGAGCCAGTGTCATTTGATTTGTCTTCCTTTCTTGCCTCCAAGTCTTCGGCCACCACCCTCCACGACCCAAGTATCTCACCTTGCCACAATATCTGAAGGGCATATACCCCTGCTTCGGTGATCGGCAGTGTCGGTAATGGAAGGATCAACTCAATATTGCTCAGCCTATCAACGTTGGGAACTGAGACTTCGGTACTGAACAGGAGAATATTCTTCGAGAGGTTTACAAACTGGACCTGGATTGCTGTGCCATCGCAAACGTCCGTTAGGCTCACATACGCATATGGCGAGCCCGTTTGCACCCCGCCCACGATAACTTTCTGCCTTGTTCCATCTGGGCACGCAATCTCTGCAACTGGCAGCCTCTTGCTGAACTTATATCCACTAAATGTTCCGGCAATAATTTTTTTCCCAGTGACATCCTGGTATACGCGGTCTGCTAAAACAAGTGCCTGCAATACTGGTTTCATTCATCGTCCCCTATCAGCAGGCATCC
>CAYMQL010000429.1:0-3272 GCA_964392255.1 uncultured Planctomycetaceae bacterium
TGGCGAACATTTTGTTGAAGGCGATGCCGCGGCCGCTGCGCAGAAACTCGCTGAGCATGTTGCGATGCTTGTTCTTCTCGCTTACGTGTTCGACGCTGGTGGCCCCGCCCTCGTCGGCCCAGCGCGGCAGCGGCCGGCGAAAGTGGCTGGCGAAGATCATGTGGGTGATCTCGTGCGGCAGCACCGAATCGAGGATGCGTTCTTGCGAGCCCTGGATCGTCATCACCCAATTGAACACCTCGCCGTGATCGAACACAAATTGCGTCGCGCCGCCGGCGCCGAGATTCGGGCCGGCATGCACCGTCAGCACGCAGGGCTGCGACCAGTTGGGCATCGGCTTGCCAAGCCAAGCGACGGCCAGGTCGTGCCGATATTTTTCGGCCGCCTGCGCCACCTGCTGAGCAAATTGTGGATTGGATGTTTCGACGATGAAGTTGGCGCTGCGCTGCCGCGCGCCCATCGAAACCAACAGCACCGCCGCCAAGAGTGCGGCGCGTCCGGCGGCCGCCGGCAGGGCGGTCCAAACAGTGCGAGCGTCCATGCTCTTCCTCATCGCGTCGATATTGGTTTTTTGACGGGAAAGCGTTAACCACATCCATGTGGCACGCCTTGCATCGCATGTTCGAGCGGCCGCCGGCAGCGGCTATCCCGTACCAATTGATTGTAAGATAGGCAAAATTTACCCGCCGCTCCTCCAATCGCCAAGACCAGTTTTCGGGGGACTGTCCCAATTTTCGTGTCAGCGAAAATGGGACTGTCCCCTTTGCTGTTTTCGGCGGCTTGCTAGCGATGCCAGCGGCACGGCCGAAAAACGTCGGAGCGGAAACCGGCCCGTCACGGCTTTCGCTGCGAAAACAGCCAGTCCAGCGCCTTGGGATCGGCGTAGGTTTGGGTCCAGCTATCGTGGCCGACGCCGGAATAGATCGTCATTTTCGGCGAGCCGCCGGCGCATTGAATCGCTTCGACCATGTCGGACGTACACAAAGGCGGCACGACGGAATCGCTGCCGCCGTGGAACGCCCAGATCGGCAGGCCGATCAGCTTAGAGGCTTGCGTTGCGTCGCCGCCGCCGCAGATCGGCATGGCCGCCGCGAAGAAATTGGGCCGCCGGCAGATGATGTCCCAGGTGGCAAAACCGCCCATCGATAGCCCCGTGACATAAATGCGGCTTTTATCGACCGGCATCTCCTCGACCGACCGGTCGAACAGCTCCAGAACAAGCCGAATTGCATCCGTAGGCTTCTCGGCCATGCGGTGCAGCCTCTCGCGGTGTTCGGTCAGAACCCAACGATCGTCCGGCGGACACTGCGGTGCAATAACGAAGCAGGGATGCTTCCGCCGATTTTCGGGCCTGGCGAACTCGCACAGCCCGTGGGCAAGCTGCTTTTCGTTGTCGCTGCCCCGCTCGCCCTTGCCATGCAGGAAGAGCACCAGCGGATACTTCTTGCCGGGCTCGACCTTCTCGGGCTTCAGCAGACGATAGGGCAGGCGCCGGCCGTCGACATCTTCATAGTTTTTCTTCTCGTAGGCGTCTTCCCAGGCGTCGGCGGCCCGGGCGAATGGCACGACGGCCAGGACTCCGATCAGCAATGCGGTTGCAACGATAGCCGTTGAGTGCATGGCGGTTTGGTCTCCGTGAAAAATGTGCCGGAAGTTACATTTTTTTGCAGTCGTCATGCTTCCGGGGGGAGTGGTTGCGCTGTGCGACGCTGCCTGATATACTATTTATCTAACAAAACGGGGACAGGCACCTCGCAAATCAAGTTATTTGATGTTTGTTATGCAAGTTGCTCGGAGCCAGTCCCCGTTTTGTTAGCAAGCTGAATCGGAATCCCTGCGGCGGAAGGCGTTCGATGAAATCGCACACCGAATACCTGACCTTCAATATCCCCGAGCGGATGGGCTTCGTCAACATCACGCCGCGGGTCGAGGCGGCCGTCGCAAAAAGCGGCGTCCGCGAGGGCTTGGCTTTGATCAACGCCATGCACATCACCGCGTCGGTTTTCATCAACGACGACGAGCCCGGTCTGCACGAGGACTACAAGCGGTGGCTCGAAAAACTGGCCCCTTTCGATCCGTCGCCGCAGGCCTACCGCCACAACCGCACCGGCGAAGACAATGGCGACGCCCACCACAAGCGTCAAATCATGGGCCGCGAGGTGGTCGTCGCGATCACCGCGGGCAAGCTCGACTTCGGCCCGTGGGAGCAAATCTTCTACGGCGAGTTCGACGGCCGCCGCGCAAAACGAGTATTGGTCAAAGTCATCGGAGAGTAGCAACCGTCCATTCCAGCAAGTCAGTTCCAGCAAGTAAGGATCGCATCATGTCAACCAGACGCCATTTTCTGCAATGCGCCGGGGCCGCGGCCTCGCTGGCCTTCGGACACAGCTTTTCGGCTAAAGCGACTGCCTCGGAAACCGCGATGGATCAAGCGACGCAGCCCAAACAGCCGTTTCCGCTCGGCATCGCCTCCTACACATTCCACAAGCTGCCCTTGGACGCGGCATTGTCCATGACCAATCAGGTCGGGCTGAAACACATCTGCCTGAAGGATTTCCATCTGCCGATGGACAGCTCGCCCGAGCAAATGGCGCAGATCCTGGCGAAGGTCAAAGCAGCGGGCCTCGACCTGTACGGCGGCGGCGTCATTTATATGCGGTCGCCGGCCGATGTGGACCGCGCATTCGACTATGCCAAGGCCGCCGGAATGCGGCTGATCGTCGGCGTGCCCGAGTATGATCTGCTGCCGCTGGTCAACGAGAAGGTGCAGAAGTACGACATTCCCGTGGCGATTCACAACCACGGGCCGGGCGACAAATTCTATCCCACCCCGAGCATGGCCTATGAAAAAATCAAAGGCCTCGACCCCCGCATCGGCCTGTGTTTGGACATCGGCCACGCGACGCGATCGGGCTTGGACCCAAGCCGCGAGGCGGAACAATTCGCCGACCGCCTGTTCGACGTTCACATCAAAGACGTTTCAGCGGCCGTCGCTGAAGGACACACCGTCCCATGCGGCCGGGGCGTGATCGATCTTCCCAAGTTCCTCCGCACGTTGCAGAAGATCGGCTACTCGGGCATCGTTTCGTTCGAGTATGAAAAGGACCCGGACAATCCCCTGCCGGGCCTGGCCGAATCGGTCGGCTATGTGCGGGGCGTTTTGGCGGGGCTCGGCAATCCGTAAACTCGGCGGCCATTGATTCCGCCGGCCATTGCGATATTATCGAGCGTTCGGTTTCATCGGACCTCACTTGGAGTGCGCCTATGTCGGA
>CAYMQL010000430.1:0-3255 GCA_964392255.1 uncultured Planctomycetaceae bacterium
AGAGGGGGAAGTTTCGTTTCATCGTCTTTCCTTTGCAGTCTTTGTGACCTTTTCATCTCGGCTCGCCGCCCGATGCTCAACTCGCCAGTATCCGCTCGATTTGTACGCGAAGGGGCGGCAACTTGTTCTGAACGATATCCCAAACAATGTCGGGATCAATGGCAAAATATTCGTGGGCCAGAATGTCTCGCAGACCGGCCGCATGCGCCATGGAACCTCGGAAAACTTCCGGCGAACATCCTCCGGAATATTTTTGGCCGCCTCGCCAAGAATTTCCAGATTGCGGACCACGGCGTCGAAGGTTTTGGCGTCTTGGGCGAAAGCGTCTTTTGGCAGACCTCTTGTGAAGGCCGCAATCTTGTCGATGGCGGTCGCGATGTCGTCGAGATAGACCTTATAGTCCCGGGACATCAACCAGTTCCTTCATGATCTGCTGGCGCAGTCGCGGCTTGATCGAGTGCTGGAACACCAGATCGACCGGACAATTGAACAAGTCTTCCAAGAAAAACTTCAAGTCCATATAGGCGTCGAACGACTTGACCCTAAACTCAACGATGAAATCTAGATCGTTCGGCGGCGCCGCCTCATCACGAGCACAAGAACCAAACAACGCCAATCGCTCCACCCCGAACCGACGAATGGCGTTTCGGTTCTCCTGCAATGTCGACAAAACGGTTTGCCGATTGATTTCCATTGGATCGACCAATTCTGCGAATCCATTTCGCGATCCGAGGATCGCTCCGGAACCCTTCAAACGCCTGAATTACTTACGGAACACCGCGAAGAGAAATATGCCAAAGGCGAACGTTGAAGCCGCGAAGCAGGATGCCGCAGCGAAAACACTCATTGGATTGTTGCTCAAATGCGACACTCCAACGCCCAGTGAAACGACCCCGACGGCCAGCAAGCCTATACCGGCAATCGCGACTCCAATGGCCGTGGTGTTTTCCGATGGAGTCTTCATTCAATTTTATCTCCCGTTACAGCGTTCCCTTCGTACTCGGCACGCCGGGCTGCCGCGGGTCGGACTCGACGGCGATGCGCAGGCTGCGGGCCGTGCATTTGAATATCGCCTCGGCAATGTGATGGCTGTTCCGGCCGTAGGGGACCAGGATGTGCAGGTTGCACAAAGCGTTGGCGGCGAAGGCCTGCCAGAAGTCGGCCACCAGCTCGGCGTCGAAATCGCCGATCTTGTACGTCGGAAACTCGGCCTGAAAGACGAAGTACGCCCGGCCGCCGAGGTCGAGGGCCGTCGTGCAGAGCGTCTCTTCCATTGGCAGGGCGAAATGGCCGTAGCGGCGGATGCTTGCTTTGTCGCCTAGCGCTTCGTGGAACGCCTTGCCCAGGCAAATGCCCACATCTTCGACCGTGTGGTGCTGGTCCACTTCGAGGTCGCCGGTGGCGCGGATCGTCAGATCGAACACGCCGTGCTTGGCCAGCAGCGCGAGCATGTGGTCGAGGAATCCAACGCCCGTCGACACGCGCGCGTCGCCAATGCCGTCCAGCGTCAGCTCCAGCTCGATGTCGGTTTCGTTCGTTTTGCGGTGAATTCGGGCGGTGCGGGGCATGGGGGGGCTCAGTTGTCAGTTTTCAGTTGTCAGTCATCAGTTTCCGGCCATCAGTTCAACGGTTTTCAGGTTGCCTTGCTCCAGTCTGACTGAAAACTGATAACTGACAACTGAAAACTCATTTTAAACCATCTCTCTCAACTTCTCCAAACAGGCATCGATCTCCGCATCCGTGCCGACGCTGATTCTCAGTCCGTCGCCCCAACCAGGATAGTTCATGTATCGGACCAGGATGCGGTTGCGTTTGAGTTGCTCGTAGAGTGGTTTGGCTGGGAGGCGCGGATGGGTGTTCCAAGTGAAATTAGCCTGCGAATCGACCGTCACAAACCCTAGATTCCGCATTTCCGCAACCAGCCGGCGGCGGGTGGCCAGAATCTTCGCCCGGTTGGCCGCCAGCCATGCCTGATCGCCCAGTGCGGCCGCGGCCGCGGCAATCGCCAACGCATCGCAGTTGTACGAGTCCTTGACCTTGGTCAACTGCTCGATCATTGACGGCTGCGCCACGATGTAGCCAAAACGCAGCCCGGCCAGCGCGTACGACTTGCTCAGCGTACGCGAGACCATGATCTTTTCGCATTGGGCCACCAGGCCCATGCAATTCGTCTCGGCGAAGTCGGCGTAGGCCTCATCGACCAGCAGCGGGCAAGGCAGCCGTTGGGCCAACTCAAGCACCTTCTCGGGCGGAACGATCGTGCCCGACGGACTGTTCGGATTGGCCAAGAAGACGAGACGCAGTTGATCGCTGGATGCTGCGAACGCCTCGGGCAGCGACCAATCGGCGTTGAAATGAACTTCTTCGCTCTGCGCGCCTTGCAACTCGGCCAGGGTTTTGTAGAGGATATAGCTGGGATACGGCAGCCGCAGCCGTTGGCCTTGGCCGACCAGCGCCCGGGTGACGATCGTCAGGATATCGTCGCTGCCGTTGCCGCAGAGGATCCAATCGGGCTCGACGCCCCACAATTCGGCCGCGCGGCGGCGGAACGCGCCCGCCATCGGGTCGGGATACTTTCGCAGGCCACGGGCCGCCTCTTCGACGGCCAGGGCCACGGCTGGCGACGGCGGGTAGGGATTCTCGTTCGTGTTGAGCTTAATAAAATCGTCCGACTGCGGCTGTTCGCCCGGGGCGTAGCCGGCCATCGCTTCGATTTCAGGACGGAAGTAGGACATGGTAGCAGGAATGGCGAATCAAGAGTAATATAAACCAAAATGACGAAGCACGAATGACGAAGAAGAAGAATCGGACAAGCGGCAGGTTTCGTCATTCGTCATTTGTGCTTTGTCATTCTCCTTCTCCTTGCTTCATTCGCACTTCAACGCTTCCCTGGTGTGCGGTCAGGCCCTCTTTTGCGGCCAACACTTGCACATCGGGGGCCAGTTGTTCCATGCCTTGCCGGCTGAAGTGCAAGATGCTGTTCGTGCGCAGGAAGTCGTTGGCCGATAGCCCGCTGGCGAATCGGGCGGTGCCGCCGGTCGGCAGCACGTGCGACGGCCCGGCCGCATAGTCGCCCAGCGCCACCGGCGTGTAATTGCCCAAAAACATCGCCCCGGCGCAGCGAATCCGATCGGCCAACCGCTCGGCGTCCTCGGTGGCGATGTGCAGGTGTTCGGGCGCAATCTCGTCGGTCAAGGCGCACGCCTCTTGGGCGTCGCGGGCCAAAATCACCGCGCCGAACTCTTCGAGGCTCTG
>CAYMQL010000431.1:0-3236 GCA_964392255.1 uncultured Planctomycetaceae bacterium
ACCCAGAGGAATACCAATGCCATGTATTCCACCTTTTGTCTGTCTCTGCGACCTCTGTGACTCCGTGGTGGATTTCTTTTAGATTGCGAGTTAGCGCTGTAGTGTTAGCTCCCGGCTATCTCGATGTGGCATGACTAACCCGATACGCAATAAACCGCCCGACCCACGGTCGCGGCTTTATGCCGTGGGACGGAAGCGAGTCCAGTCGATGCCGAGTTTCCGCATTTTGGCTCGCAGCGTGTGGGGATTGATTTGCAGGATTGCGGCGGCGCCGTGCCGGCCCTCGATGCGTCCGTGCGCGGCCGAAAGCGCCGCCTCGATGTGCTGACGGATGGCGGCGTTCAGCGGCGCGATGGCTTCTGCGACAGAGGAAGTGAGGGGGCGGGCGCCGGCGGAACGCTGTCGGGGCAGATTATCCATTTGTTCCGCCGAGGCGAGTTGCGGCAAGCCGGCGGCGGGACCTGCATGGGGTAGCGTCTGACCGCCGATTCCAAGCGCCGTGGCGACTTCCAAACTCTTGCCGTCGCCGAGGATGGCGGCGCGATCGATCACCGCGCCCAGTTCGCGAACGTTGCCGGGCCAAGGATACGCGCTCAACAGTGCGAGGTCTTCCGGCGTGGGAGCGACCGGCGCAAGCCCAAATCGCGTGGCCGCTCGGGCAGCGAAGTGCGCGGCCATTTTGGCGATGTCCTCGCGGCGTTCGCGTAGCGGCGGCAAAAAGATTGGGAACACGGCAATCCGATACCAAAGGTCCTCGCGAAAACGCCCATCGGCCACCATCGAAGCGATGTCGCGATGCGTGGCGGCGACGATCCGCACGTCGACGCTGATCGGTTTTTCGCCGCCGACGCGCTCCATCCAGCCATCTTGCAGAATGCGCAACATGCGGACCTGGGCGGCCAGCGGCAACTCGCCGATTTCGTCGAGAAACAGGGTGCCGCCGTCGGCCCGCTCGAACCATCCGCGTCGGCTTTCGACGGCCCCGGTGAACGCGCCGCGCTCGTGGCCGAACAGTTGCGAGTCGATCAACTCCGGCGGTATCGCGCCGCAGTTGACGCGGTGGAACGGCCTGCTGCGACGGGCGGAACGGTTGTGGATCGCCCGGGCGACCAGCTCCTTGCCGGTTCCGGTTTCGCCGAAAATGAGTACGGGGGCGTCGGAGCGGGCAACCAACTCGACGCGCTCCATCACGGCGCGCAGGCCCGACTCAGCGCCGACGATCGTCTCGTCCAAATTGCTGCGTCCCAGCCGGGTCAGAAGAGAGCGATTGTCGGCCTCGGCCGCTTCGCGCAGGGCGGCCATCTCGCGCAATCGCAGATCGTTTTCCAGCGCGACGGAGAAGGGTTCCAGAAGTCGCTGGGCCCAATCAACGTGTTCGGGCAGGAAGTTGCGGCCCGGCGACGCCATAAAAATCAGAACGCCGCAATGACCGGCCGGATCGCCCAGCGGTCCGGCCAGCACGTCGCCGTCAAACGGACCGGAAACCAGTTTTGCCAACGCCGAAGGCAGGCCGTTGCCCGTCCGATGGAACACCTGCGACCGGCGGCACCACGCCAACAGCGATTCCAGTTCGGCGGCGGTGCAATGGGTTCGTGCCTCGGGCAGCCGCCGCTTGGGTCCCGCAAGCCCCGCTGCGACCGTCTCTAAACAATTTCGCGCAGCGTCGATCCGCCGGACCAGCACCTGTTCGATCGGCAAGTGCGAGGCCAACAACGTAGCGATGTTGGCGGTCGACTGGCTGATGTCGATGTGCCGGCAGGCTTCCTGCCAGACGTTCAACAGGATTTGTTGAAATGGTTTCACGCGAGGCGTTCCGTCGAGCTTATTTCACGGGCATCCTACCATATTTCACGGCACTTGGCTATGATATGTCGCGGCCGCAGGCGGCAAAATCTTCGGGAGCCGCACATATTCCGAAAAAAACCGTTTCCGGCAGATATTCCAATCTCAGGTATGCGAATTGCGTACCGATGTTACAATCCGACTGGTCGCATACACTGCGCCGGGCCGGAAGCGACGGACGCGGCGAGTTTTCTAATCAGGAATCCATGCTAAGGAGGGGTGTTCTCATGCAATGCGACCGGTCCATGTTTAGCGCGGTTCTGTTGGTTCTTGCGATTGCCGTTGGCTGCCAAAAGACGCCGACGTCGCCGGATCATTTGGACAAGTCAAAGGGCGAGGCGTCGCACGCCGCCGCTAAAGAGGACGTCGAGATTCTGAATGTCTCGTACGACCCGACGCGCGAGCTTTATAAGGATTTCAACGCCGCGTTCGCCAAACACTGGTTCGAGCAGACCGGCCAGTCGGTGAGGGTAAAAATGTCGCACGCCGGATCGGGCGGTCAGGCCCGCGACGTGATCGCCGGCAAACCGGCCGACGTAGTCACCTTGGCCTTGTCGTACGATATCGATGCCATCTGCAAGAATGCGCAGCTTTTGCCGCAAGATTGGCAGAAACGGCTGCCCAACAACAGCGCGCCCTACACGTCGACCATCGTCTTTTTGGTTCGCAAGGGCAACCCAAAAAACATCAAGGACTGGGACGACCTGGTGAAGCCGGACGTCGGCGTGATAACGCCGAACGCTAAAACGTCGGGCGGGGCCCGGTGGAACTATCTGGCGGCTTGGGGATATGCGCTGAAACGCGAATTGGGCGATCTGTCCAAGCTGAAAGAGCCGCAGAAGAACGCCGAAGCGATCGCAAAAGCCCAAGAAAAGGCGCAAGAGTTCGTCAAGCAACTTTTGGCCAACGTCAAAGTGTTTGACAAAGGGGCTCGCGGCTCGACGATGACTTTTGTGCAACGCGGGCAAGGCGACGTGCTGCTGGCCTGGGAGAACGAAGCGTTTTTGTCGTTGGCAGAGTCGGGCAAAGAGGGGTTTGAGATCATCGTTCCCTCGATCAGCATTCTGGCCGAGCCGTCGGTGGCGATGGTCGACAAAAACGTCGACAAACACGATACTCGGGATGTTGCCGAGGCCTATTTGAAGCATCTCTACTCGCCCGAGGGGCAAGCCCTTGCGGCCAAGCACTATTACCGCCCCCGCGACGTGAAGTCGGTTCCAGAAAAATATCTCGAAAAGTTCCCCAAAGTCGAGTTGTTCACGATCGACGACGTGTTCGGCGGCTGGGAGAAGGCCCAGCGCGAGCATTTTGACGACGGCGGCATCTACGACCAGATTTCCCCGCGGTAGCCCATGCGCATCCAGTTGAAACAACGGAGCGTGTTGCCCGGCTTC
>CAYMQL010000432.1:0-3224 GCA_964392255.1 uncultured Planctomycetaceae bacterium
GATTTCGCCGCCGGATAGGCCTCGCCTAACTCCTCCCAATACAACAGGGCGAACGACAGCCGCACGCCCGACATCTCCGGATCGTGTTCCAAGGCATGTTCGTCGAACCACAGGAACCGATCCAACGCCTGCTGATAATTTCCTTCGCGAACCATCTGCCGCGTCTTTTCCAGATACGCCTGCATGTCGTGCGGCTCGGTGGGGTCCAGGTCTGTAGGGTCCGCCGTGCGGACCGCGCCCGGTTCGGTGGTCCGCGAGGCGGACCCTACGTCGGCTGCTGGAGTCGTTGTCTTCTCGGCCTCTTCGAGTTTCTTTAGCTCAAGGGCCGCAAGGTCGCGGGCGTGCTTCGCCTTGTTGAAGTCTTCCGCGGTTGCCTTGTAGCCGGCTTTGAATCGCAATTCGATGTGGTGGAGATACTCTTCGGCGTATTTCAGCTTCGCGCGTGCGGCAGCCAGGGCGTCGCCGCTGAGTTCGGCCGCCGCCACGTCGCGATCACGTCTGGCCGCTAAAAATGCCTCAAACGTGGCATTGCCATTCTTGTACCCGGCCTCGACGATCTTCAATTGCTGCTCGGCGTATTGCAGTTTGACGCGGGCCGCTTCGCTCTCGATTTCTGGCATTACCTTTGTAGGGTCGGCCGTGCGGACCGCTTCTGGCTGATTGGTCCGTGAGGTGGACCCTACGGACCCGTTGCCAGCTCCCTTGAGCACAGGTTCTCCATTGGTCGTAAGCCGCACCGACAGCGGCAGGCGATCGCCATTTTTGCGATGAACGACGGCGATCTGAATTGAACCGTCGGGCTGGAGTGCTGGCGCACTTTCGCCAAAGACCACTCGATCCGGCGGGAAATGCACCCGCCCGAGTCCGGTTGTGTGTGAGGTCAGAAGCCTTTGTCCCTCGGCGTCAACCACTTCGATATCCAGTCCGCTCCTCCAAAACGAGGTTTTTACCGATGCCGTGAAGCGGCCGTTTTTCTTAAACCCGCACATTTCGTAGCCTTGCCCAACGGCGAAGAAGATTTGCGAGTCTGCCGAGGCCTCGCCTTCGATCGTCGCCTTGTTCGATTCGACGAACACCCGTTTGATCGCCGGCCCGGTGGTCTTGGCGTCGGCCTGCCATTCATGCTCTCCGGCCCGCGAGACGGACCCTACACCGTCTACGTCGGCTTCGGTTACTGGGAGTTTTCTAATCTTAACTTCCGGCCGCAACGCCACGTTGCGGAACTCGACCCACTGATACGACCGGGCCTGGAAACGGAACTCCTTGATTCGTTTCAGCGGCATGTCCTGGAAGGTGGCTGAGAATTGAACGATATTGTCTACTGAGGGTGCCGATTGTTTGGCGGGCAGATGTTCTTGTCCCTCTTCATCGATGGCAACCAGACGGGTCTGTTGGTCAACTTTAGCATACGTGCCATTGAAGATGAGAGTACCATCCACCTTCTCGACAGGTGCTGCGAAGATGACCTTCCAGTAGGTGTTCCCGCGGCGGGGGCCTGTCATACAGGTGAAGCCCTGTATGGAGGTTGACTCGTAGATTGTCTCCCACGGTTCCGCGGCTACGCCGACCCTGATGGTTGCCGCCTGCGCCGTTTTGGGATAGCAGGCGCAAACACAGTAGTAGCCGTATTTCGGTTCGCCGTTGGACTTCTGTGATCCTCCTGTGGCCGAAGCGCCGCCGCCGGGGAATTTCCAAACGGGCAACGACGAATGTTCCGGCAGTCCGTGCGGACGAATGACAAACTCGTAGGCCCGTTGTCTCTCGTTTGGAAAAACGCTTCCGCCATCGGTCTGAAACGGCCCTTCCGAACACGGCGATCCATCGGGCCGCCACCACGGCTGGCCCTTCGACGGATGCCACGAGACGGCCACCAGTTCAATGCTGCCTTGCGGCAGTTTCGCAATCCACGGCCCGCCGGATTTTTTTGCTGCATCGACCACGCTAGACTCCGCGGTCCGTAAGGCGGACCCTACGTCGGTTGGCTTTGTGCCGGGCGGCAGAACCTCGGCCAAGCGGAGCTTGACTGGCAGGGGCTGGGCATTCAGGATTCGCGCTAGCTCGGACGTCTCTTGCGTGGTAAACGATCCAGTAATCTGGCAACAATTTGAGATTTTGGACTGAATGTTCGGGCACGAGTTCAGCTCGCCATCGAGGATGATTCCCAACTTGTAGGTAAAGCCCGTTTCTTGGTCGGGCAAGTGGCTGCCGGTCAGCTTGGCCAGCAACTGGCCGCCGGCGTTGCAAAACGTCAGCAGCAAACACGGCATTCCACGTTCGTCGGCGGCCGACTCGGCGCGCGACAGATAACCGCCCGTGAGATTGTACGGGTCTGCCAGCACAAGCACTTGCTTCGCTTCGACGCCATCCTGTTTCACGCTGCGCCGAACGATGCCCAGTTGGCCATCGATGTTTCGCTTCTCGCTGGGCCTCACCGGAACCCACCAGGCGACCTTCTTGCCCGAGGAGTCGAACACTTCCGACTCGGAGGGAGCGGCCAGGGCGCGAGCGGCGATCTCCTGGTTGTGTTTTTCATCGGCCAGGATGCGGAATTCCACCGTGCCCGGACTGGCGATCAGTCGTTCGACACGGCGTCGGTCGGCGTCGTTTGGGCCGATCACGCCAACGGCAAGCTGGCGGCCATTGTCCAAGAGTTGCGTAATAGCCAATCGTTCCGGCCCCTTGTCGAGCCGCTGCCGAAGAACGCTCCAAGCCTTGCCTATTGCATCGGAAAAGGGCGCCTGTTCAGGATCAGTTTCGTAGATCAAGATCGGCCCCAGCGGTTTAGGCGACTTGCCCGATAGGACTCGCACAATGCTCGGCCAGCCGCCGAAGTCGCGATGAATTTTGGCCGCTTGGTAATACGCTACGACGCCAAGAAACCCAACAGCGGCCAATAAACAGAGACTCGACAGGACGATTGCGGCCTTTCCCGTGCGGGACCTCCGGCCGAGAATTCCTAAAACAAGGGCGACAAAGATCACAGAGACGACAATGGTTAGGAAGGTCGCCCAACTCCAAGTCCTTCCCACAAGCACAGCAAGCAACAAGGTCAGTGGAATCCCCGAAAGGCAAAGCAGAAGGGCGGTGATGCCAAGCGTTTTGTCTTTCGCGCTAATGGACCTTGTCGGCGTGGGGGGGGGGCCCGCCCGGCGGGGGGGGGGGGGGGGGGGCGGGTGGGGGGCGTGGGGGGGGGGGGGGCGGGGGGGGCGCCGGGGCCCCCCCCA
>CAYMQL010000433.1:0-3213 GCA_964392255.1 uncultured Planctomycetaceae bacterium
ATACCAATTTCCCGCTCCCGTAAGCCAATTTTGCGCAGCCCAGCCCCCGGCTATTCGATTTCGATTTTTAAATTCTATTTTCTTTCGTTCTGGTCAGCGCGGCGGCGGTCGAACCGCATCAGCGAGTAGAAGAACACCGGCGTCAGGAGGACGCCGAACAGCGTCACGCCGATCATGCCGGCGAACACAGCCGTACCCAGTGAATTGCGCATTTCCGCGCCGGCGCCCGTGCCCAGCATCAGCGGCACCACGCCGAGGATGAAGGCGAACGAAGTCATCACGATCGGCCGCAGCCGCAGCCGGGCCGCCTCGACCGTGGCTTCGCCGAGCGGCTTGCCTTCGTCTTGCAACTGCTTGGCAAACTCGACGATCAGAATGGCGTTTTTGGCCGCAAGGCCCACGAGAACGAGGAAGCCGATCTGCACGAAGATATCGAACGGCAGCGAGGCGATCAACATGCCCGTCACGGCGCAGAGCAAACACATCGGCACGACCAGGATAACGGCCATCGGCAGCTTCCAGCTTTCGTACTTGGCCGCCAGCACTAGAAACACCAGAGCCGAGCCGATGGCGAAGACGTAGATGGCCACGTTGCCGGCCTGCAATTGCAGGAACATGATTTCGGTCCACTCGTACACTGCTCCGGTATTTTCGGCCAACTGTTGCATGATTTGCATCACGCCGCCGGAGCTTGTGCCCGGGGCGGGGTTGCCCATCACGGGCGCCGAGGCGTACATGTTGTAGCGCATCACCATCACGGGGCCGCCCTTGCTCCGCGGCTCGAAGAGCGTCGCCAGCGGCACCATCTGATCGAGCTTGTTGCGGACCTTCAGTTGCCGCATCTCGGCGACGTTCGTCCGATAGTCGGATTCCGCAAGCAGATTCACCTGCCAAGTGCGGCCGAAGGCGTTGAACAGGTTGACGAAATATCCGCCCATATAGACTTGCAGCGTGTCGAACACGTCTTGGACCGCCACGCCGAGCGATTCGCACTTCGTTCGGTCGATGTCCAAGAAGAACTGGGGCGTATCGGCCCGAAACATCGTAAAAACGCCCAACAGCCGGGGGTCGGCGTTGGCCTGGGCCACGAGTTCGTCGGTCTGCTCTTGCAACTCGTCCAGATCGACGTAGCCGCGCTGCTCGACCTGGAGCTTGAAGCCGCCGCCGCTGCCGAGACCCTGAATCGGCGGCGCCCGAAACACCTGAATCTCGGCCTCGTCGATTTCGGCGGCGAATCGTTTGCGCAACGTTTGGGCGATCGCAGCGTCGTACTCCTTGTCGCCGTGGCGGCGATGGAAATCGTCGAGGATGACGAAGCAGGAACCGAAATTCGAGCCGTTGCAGTTCAGCAGGAAAGATTGGCCCGCCACCGAAAGCGCATGGGCTACGCCGGGAATGCGCCGCTGGTCGTCGGGCGAATTGGGGTCGCCCAGCACGATCCGGTCGACCTTTTCCATCACCTTTTGCGTGCGCTGGACCGAGGCCGCGTCGGGCAACTGCACATTGACCAGCAGATAGCCTTGGTCCTGTTCGGGGATAAACGCCTGCGGGGCGCGGCCCATCGTCCAGACCGTCAGCGCCAGCAGCCCGCCGTACAAAATAAGCACCAGGGCGCTCAGTCGCACCATCCGGCTGACCGTTCGGCCGTAGCCGTCGGTGAACCGGTCGAACAGTCGATTGAAACCCCGAAACAGCCGGGCCAGCGCCGCATTGACCGGCGCGATAATCATCTTGCCGACCGCTCCGCCGACGATGACGCCGGGCGTTACAACGGCGAAGAACATCGGCCACGAAAGGCTGCCGCCCTCGGCCGCGTCCTCGGCAGGCAAGCCGAGCGCGCCGGCAAAGTAGTTTTTAGCCAGCCAGAGCGAAACCGCTCCGCCCACGGCGGCGAAAATCCACCAGGGCAGCGCCTCGTGGCGCGGGTGGCCGTGTTCATCGAGCTGCTCGTTCTGAAAAATCGCCACGGCCCGCGACGGCGTCAGCGTCATCGCGTTGATGGCGGAAATCACCATTGCCGAGGCGATCGTCAGGGCGAATTGCCGGAAAAACTGTCCGGTGACGCCCGGCATGAACACGCTCGGCAGAAACACCGAGATCAGCACCAGCGTGATGGCGATGATCGGCCCGGTGATTTCGCCCATCGCCTTAATCGTCGCGCTTTTGGGATCGAGGCCGAGCGACATCTGCCGCTCGACGTTTTCCAACACCACGATGGCGTCGTCCACCACAATGCCGATGGCCAGCACCATGCCGAACAGCGTTAGATTATTGAGACTGAATCCCATCGCCGCCATGACGGCGAAGGTGCCAACGAGCGAGACGGGCACGTCGATCATCGGCAGGATCATCGCCCGCCAGTCTTGCAGAAAAAACAGGACGACCAGGGCCACCAGAATCACGGCGTCGCGCAGCGTCTTAAAAACCTCGTTCACCGACTCGCGAATGAAGGGCGTGGTGTCGTAGACGATCCGATATTCGATGCCCGGCGGAAAACTTTTCGAGAGCTCGCGCATTTTGGCCTTGATCGTGTCGGCCACTTGCAGGGCGTTCGAGCCGGGCAGTTGGAACACCGCCAGCCCGACCGAAGGCATGCCGTCCAGGCGGCATATTTGGTCGTAGGCCTGGGCGCCCAGTTCGATCCGAGCCACGTCGCGCAGCCGCACCACTTGGCTCGACGCGCGGCCTTCGTTGGCGTCGCCCTGGCCGGTCTTGATGATGATACTGCCGAACTCCGCCGGATCGACCAGCCGCCCCAGCGTGCTCATGGTGAACTGGAAGGCTTGTCCCTCGGGCACGGGCTGGCGGCCGATCTGGCCGGCGGCCACCTGAACGTTTTGACTCTTCACGGCGTGGACCACGTCGGAGGTCGTCAGGTTGCGCGAGGCCATCTTCTGCGGATCGAGCCAGACGCGCATGCTATAGTCGCGCTGTCCGAGATACGCGATGTCGCCCACGCCGTTGATCCGCAGCAGTTCGTCCTTGATCTGGATCGTCGCGTAGTTCGACAGGTGCAGATCGTCGTAGCGGCCGTCGGGCGAAATCAGGTTGATCGCCAACAGGATACTCGGCGACTTTTTCTTGGTGCTGACGCCCTGAATCTGCACTTCCGGGGGCAGTTGCGGCATCGCCAGTTGCACCCGGTTCTGCACTAGCACCTGGGCCATATTCAGATCGGCGCCCAGCTCGAAGGTGATCGTCAGGTTGTACGCG
>CAYMQL010000434.1:0-3205 GCA_964392255.1 uncultured Planctomycetaceae bacterium
GATCCCCGCCACGCTCAACAGGGTCTTGCTGACCCGAACCTTGGCCAACATCTGGTCGGCGTACGGACCGCGCACCACTCCCGAGCGGGGGCAGAGGTTTCCGCCTATCAATACTAGGTCGCTCTTGCTGTCCGAGGCGAACAAATTGCCCACCGGAAGCGAGGTCGTCACCACATGCAGCGGCCGGCCGACCAGCAGCCGGGCCACCTCGTAGGTCGTGCTGCCGCCATCGACCAGCAGCGAATCGCCATCGTCGATCAGCCGCAAGGCGGCGGCGGCAATCGCCCGCTTCTTCTCCCACTCGATAGGCTGCTGGGCGTCAAAATGCGGCAATTTCGGCGAAGTGCCTGTATAAAGCACCCCGCCGTGGATTCGCCGGGCCGTGCCCTGTTGCTCCAAGTGCGAAAGGTCGCGCCGCACCGTCGACTCCGAGACCTCAAGCTGGTTGGCCAGCTCCGGCAGCGAGGCAAATCGCCGCACCCGGACCAGCTCCAACAGCATGTCTCGACGTTGCTCGACCAGCATCAGGCCGCACTCCCAAATGAGGCACCAGGACACGTCTCTCTGCAAGTATCGCAGATAACGAGATAAATATCAAGCATATTTATTCACGATTTTGACAGATATTGACTGATTTCCGTCATTTATTCGCCAGTGCCGACGGCAAAGGGGCCACACCCCCCCTGTATAGCGGCCTGGACCAATGCGCCGCTCGACCTTCCGTTCCGAACCCGCCGGCACTACAATCGGCCAATTATTCGCAAGTTTCCCCTATTGCGTTCATGCGAGGGTCGTCTATGTTGACCGACAATGTGCTTGATCTGATCGGCAACACGCCGCTGGTGCGCCTTCACGGCGAAAACATTTTTGGCAAGGCCGAGTTTCTGAATCCCGGCGGCAGCATCAAGGACCGCGTCGCCCTGGCCATGCTCGAAGGCGCCCAACGCGACGGCCGACTGCGGCCCGACTCGATCATCGTCGAGCCCACTAGCGGCAACACCGGCATCGGAGTGGCGCTGATCGGTCGCTTGAAGGGCTATCCGGTCCGCATCGTCATGCCGCAGGGCATGAGCGAAGAACGCAAAAAGATCATCCGCGCACTCGGGGCCGAGTTGATCCTGACGCCCGACGAAGAAAGCATCGGCGGCGCCGTGCGCCGCGTCAAAGAAATCGCGGCCGAAGACCCTCGCGTTTTCGTGCCGCAGCAGTTCGAAAACCCCGACAATCCACGCTGCCACTACGAAGGCACCGCCCGAGAGCTCTGGCGGCAAACCGGCGGAGAGATCGCCTGCTTCGTCGCCGGCGTCGGCAGCGGCGGCACGCTTCAGGGCGTTGGCAAGTTTCTCAAGGAGCACAAGCCCGACGTGCAGATCGTGGCTGTCGAGCCGAAAAACGTCTCGGCGCTCTTGGGCCACGAGCCGGGCCTGCATCAGATTCAAGGCATCGGCGACGGCTTTGTGCCCGCCGTGCTCGACATCTCGCTGGTCGACGAGGTGGTCGAAGTGACCGACGAGGACGCCATCGAGACAACCCGGCAGCTTGGCCGCGACCTCGGCCTCTTGGTCGGCATCTCTTCGGGAGCGAACGTTTGGGCCGCCCGCCAGCTTGCCAAACGCATCGCGGGCAACATCGCCACGGTGCTGCCCGACCGGGCCGAGCGGTATTTCAGCACCGCGCTGTTGTGAGCGGTCAGCTATCAGCGGTCAGATTGCCGCCGCAGTAGGTTGCCGCGACCGGTTCCTCGGAGTTGAACAGCAATTCGTGCGGATCGGCGGCATCGCGATCGGGCAGGGCCACGACAGCCAGATCGGCGCGTTTGCCCGGTTCGAGCGCGCCGAGTTGATCCTGCCGGCCGAGCGCCCGTGCGCCGCCGAGCGTGGCCATGTGCAAGATGCGGTCCCCTGCAACATCCGGGTGCCGCTGCGCCGCCCAGCGCATTTCGGCCAACAGGCTCAAGTCCGGCGTCGAGCCGCGGCCGTCGGTGCCCAACGCTACGGTAACGCCCGCCGCAAGCATTTTCGCAAGCGGATAGTCGGCGTAGGCGAACCAGTCGTGGCTCCGCGGGCAATAAACCGCCGCCATGCGCGCAGAATTGGTCGCGAGAAATGCGATTTCCTCGTCGTCAAGATAGTTGCCGTGAATCACCAACGTTCGATGGGCCGAGGCCAGCAGCCGCAGATAGTCCATCGGCCGGCTGCCGGGGGACTGTCCCAATTTTCGTGTCCGCGAAAACGGGATTGTCCCCTTTGCTGGGGCGGGCGTCCACGCCCCAAGCTCCTCCAACAGCGTCCGCAGCGGACCGGTCCCCTGCCGCAACAATTCCAGCTCTTCCGGCGATTCGGCCAAGTGCATCGCAATGGGAATTTGATGCGCAGTCGAAAGTGCAATTGCCGCAGAAAGCAACTCGGGATGCACGCTGTACGGTGCGTGCGGGCTGAGTCCAACCAAGTCCAAGTACTCCTCACACTCCGTGTGAGGATGCCTTCGTGCAAGATGCTTTCGTGCCATATCCTTCGCCCCGTCCACCCGGTCGGCCGTCGGCGCGATCAATTCCTGAAAGACGGCAATGTTCAGCGGCGAGGACTTCCGCGCATCGAGCGACCAGTCGGGCTGCGCGATTTCGGCCAGCGTGGTGACGCCCGCCCGCACGCTTTCGGCAAGCCCCAGTTGGACCGCGCGGTCCCTCTCGGCCGTTGTTCGGCGATGCGCCATCGCCAATCGAATCCAATCGGCCAGCCCAATGCCCCGCCGGCCAAGCGGCGCGGCCAGATCGCTGAAGTCGAGATGCACGTGGGCGTTGACCAGCCCGGGCAGAATCGCCGCGTTGCCCAAGTCGCAGACCTCGCCCTCGGCAAGTCCGCACCCCACGGCCGCGATTCGTCCGCCGTCGACGACCACCGCGCCGTCGGCGATCGGCGGCCCGACCACGGGAAATATGTATCGGCTTCGGAACGTTATCGGTCGCTGGCCAATAGTCGATTGCATGGGCAGACGCCGCACTACGATGATAAATTGCAACTCGCGTTTATTGCGACTCAGGAAACTAATGTCGCAAAAACATAGCCGGGAGCCAACGGCTCCCGGAGTGAAAACTCTGCATTCACGCACATGTCGGGAGCCGTTAGCAGCCCGTCGGACTTAGCCGCCCCAAACACAAACACGTAGTGAATTCAGTCGCCAAGTCACATGCACATCACCTGAATTA
>CAYMQL010000435.1:0-3198 GCA_964392255.1 uncultured Planctomycetaceae bacterium
GCGGAGAACGTGGTGCGGCTGTGTCAGGTGCTGCCGATCAAGCACGTGGCGGAGTGTCACCGGGCGAATTAGAACCAGCCACGAGCGGGCGAAATTGGAGCAGCCGGGGTGAATGGGGCTGATTATCGCGACAACTCCTACGACTGGCAAGCGCCTACGTCGGGGCCGTTGTCACCAGTGGGCTTGGTCTTTGATCGCTTGGCAGGGGCAGCGGACGGGTTCGACCCGGCGGGCGGAATGGCTGGTTTTGGCTCTTGGCCGGGCTCGGGTGAGCCATCGTTGCCGTTGCCGGCCTGGTTGCGCAAGCGATAGCTCTTGCCGGTGATGGAGACGATCTCGGCGTGGTGCAGGAAGCGGTCGAGGATCGCCGTGGCACTGGGCACATCGCCGACCAGCTTGCCCCAGTCTTCCAACGGCCGGTTGCTCGTCATCATCGTGCTGCGGGTCTCGTAGCGCCGCATGATGATCTCGAAGAGATACTCGCCGCTGCGCTTCGGCAACTGCTTCATGCCCATGTCGTCCACGATCAGCAGATCCGGCTTGAGGTACTTGGCCAGCACCTTGTCGTCGGCCAGCGCCTCTTCGTGGAGGAAGTCGCGGACCACGTCGAAGATCGAGCGATAGAGCACGACGTGCCCTTGCTTGATCGCCTGGTACCCGATGGCCTGGACCAAGAACGATTTCCCGACGCCGGGCGGTCCGAGGAAGAGAACGTCTTTTGCTTCGCGGATGAACCGGCAGGTAGCCAGATCAAAGATCTGTCTCTTGTGAATCGACGGGTTGAACGACCAGTTGAACTGGTCCAGCGGCTTGACCTCGCGGAACAGAGCCGCCTTGACGCGACGGGCGATCAGTCGCTCCTGGCGCACCAACAGCTCATCCTGGAGGATCAGTTCCAGGAAGTCGGCAGGGCTGAGTTGATGACCGGCGGCCTCCTGCAAGCGCACGTCGAGGCTTTGCGCCAGACCCGACAGCCGCAGTTCGCGGAGCATCGACAACAAGCGTTCATTCATGGCATTCGTTCTCCTTTTCCAGGTGGTGAGAGACAGAAGGGTTGACTAAAGTGGAGGTGTCCGGCGAAACGGAGTCGGGCTCTGCTGGCGAGCAACCCGGCAAGGGATAGTCGGACCTGGGCGGAAGCATGTCCGCTGGGCCCTGGGGGATCACTCCCTCGGGGCCGTTTTGTTGGGCGACGGCCGGAGATGCTTTTGTCCAGCCATGCCTGGAAAAACGCGCCTCCGCGTCGGCCTTGCGGGTTAGAGCCGCCGCCACCACCGCCGCGTAATCGTCCAGGGGGCGGATGATCGGGTGCTCTTCGAGGAACGGCAAGGGGATTTGTTGCTCGGCCTGTCGTCCGATCAGTTGCCGCAGCGTGCGGAGCTGGAAAGCGCCGTGCGAAAGGGCGATCTCACAGGCTTTTTCCAGCGCTTCGCTCGGGTGCCGCCGCGTCAGGCTGAGCACGCCTTGCAGCACGCGCGTGCCCTCGATGCCACGCGCCGTGAGCATCGCCTCGGCCCATTGCCGCGTTTCGGGACCGATGCCGCTGACCTTGGAGAGCAGATAGTTGACGCCACGTTCGAGGCCGTTGATCTTCTCCCGAGCGAGATGCTGGGCGTGGGTGCTGAAGCGGCCTTTCTCATGACGCACATGGAGGGCGATCGGCTCGAAGCGCTGGTTGAAGATCCGCACCAAGCGCCCATCCCAGCGTGCCCAGACGGTGTGCCCGAGATACTCCGGCGGCACCGAGTAATAGGCCTTGGCCACTTCGACGTGACCGTCGCGGCTGACCTTGCGCGGGGCCTCTTGAAACGACGGGAACCGCTCGCGCGGCAAGGGCTGCAAGGCCGCGCGTTCGATCTCGCGAAACACCCGGCCGACGTGCTGCCGTGTCGTGCCGTGAATCCGCGTGTCGGCCACGGTCGCTTCCCACCGCGCCAAGTACTCGTTTTCCGCTTGCAGGCTGGAGAACTGGCGGGCCTTCAGGGCATTGCTCTGGACATACTTGACGCCCGACTCGACCTTCCCCTTGTGACGCGGCATGTAGGGCTTGGTGGGCAGGATCACGATGCCGTAATGCTGGCAGAACGAACGCAGCTTCGGCACCAGTTCCGGGTCGAACCAGTCGGGATGCTTCACCGCCGCCCGCAGGTTGTCGATGACCAGAATCCTGGGACGGCCGCCGAAGTGCCAGAAGGCGTTTTCCAGGCAGCCGATGAAGTCCTCGGTCGTCTGCCGGAAGGTAGCCTCGCTGTACGCCTTGCGGCTGTGGCTTAAGACGACGCGAAAGACGTGCGTCTTGCGACGCTTGCCGTCCGCCCCGACCACCGGCGCGCCGGTGCCGAAATCGACCTGCGCTTCCTCGCCCGCGACGCACTCCATCCGCCGCATCGGCAGGGCGCGGCTGCGCCCCAGCCGCCGCACGAAGCGTTTGACACTGTCGTAGCTCCCCGAGAAACCATGTTCGCTGGCCAGGTCTTGGTAGATCCGCTGAGCGCTGAGTCCCTGCTCCAGCTTCGCCAGAATGATCGGCTGGTACGGTTGGCACTCGCTCGGCCGGCCGAGCTTGGCCGGATTCGCGGGCAGCGACTCCGCGCCGCCAGAATCCTCAGGCCGCGGGGTGGGGATAAGCTCGGCGTTCTGGCCCGCTGACCCGGCGGGCGGAATGGCGGGTTTTGAATCCGGCAACAGGGCCGCAGAATCGGCACCGCCGTCGTCAACGGCCGAACCACCCGGCGCCGGGGGGTGAGTGGCTGGTTTTGACCCGTCCGACCCGGCGGGCGAAATGGCCGGTTTTGGCCCGGAATTCGTCCCCTGGAGGTACTTCCGCACCGTGCCGCGGTCGATTTCCAAATGCCGGGCGATCCGCCGCGCGGACCAATGCAACGCTCGTAATTGCCGTATCGAGTCTACAATCGCCATCTTGAGTACGTGCGCCATAGACGGTCTCCGTCAACAGGAAGCTTGTTGACGAACCTCTACGACACACTTCGCTCCGCTCAAAATGGCTGCTTTTCATTTCGCCCACCTGGCTGGTTTTGACCGCCCGCTGACACTTACCAACCGCGCATCAACGGGGAGACGCCAGAAGAACGCCTACTCGAGCTTGCCGCGTTATGGCGAGAGGAAGGGCAGATTGTTGACATCGACTGGGAACCCGACGGGCGAGTTGTGCTCCGCAGGCGATCGTGCCCATTTGCC
>CAYMQL010000436.1:0-3196 GCA_964392255.1 uncultured Planctomycetaceae bacterium
ACCGCCCTCGGTCGTAATCTCCTCGCGTTTCTCCGGCACCAACGTCGCCTGATCGGGCTTCACCTCGCAGGCGATGGCCAAGACGCCCGCCTCGCAGGCCATCTCAAGATTCAGTTTCACGGTCACCGTTTGCCGAAGGATCTGCAGGTCGCGGTCGGCAATGTGCCGGCGATCTTCGCGCAGATGCAGCGTAATGCCGTCCGCACCGCCCAATTCGGCCAGGGCCGCGGCCCAAACGGGGTCGGGCTCATAGGTGCGCCGGGCCTGCCGCACCGTTGCCACATGGTCGATATTGACGCCAAGCTGAACCATAAACGCTGATTATATCGTATGGTTCGGCATCGGCAAGGACGCGGCACCGCCATGGGGACTGTCCCAATTTTCGTGTCAGCGAAAATGGGACTGTCCCCTTTGCCGGGCATCGTACAGGGCGTCGTCGTGCAGAAGAGAGGCAAACCAAGTCGGGGACTGGTCCATTTTTCGGCTGACCGACGCACCGTGCGAGCTGATTCTCCCCGAAAAATGGACCTGTCCCCTTCTCTCGCAGGGCCGGCCTAGCGCCGCACGGCCTCTTGAAAGCGGTTCGAAAGCTGCAGCTGCCCGCTCTGATTCTCAAAAACCGTCCAGACGGGCGTTCGCGTTTGAAGCTTCGCCATGTATTCACGAAATTGCCGCTGCGACCGCTCTTTCTCGATCTTGTCCTTAATCTCCACCTGGGCTTCCAGAAACGGCGTCACGAAGGCATCTTCTCGGGCCGTCACCCGAACGATATGAAAACCGTTCTGCGTGGCGATGATCGGACTCATTTGGCCCACCGGCAGCGTAAACAATGCGCGATCCAGCTCCTCGGCGGCCAGCGATCCCTGGCTGGTCCATGCGCGCACGCCGCCGTCGGCCGCCGTCGCGCCGTCCGACCCGGCGCGAGCCGCCTCGGCGAACGGTTTGCCCGCGAGAATCTGATTCCCCATCTGCGCGACCGCGTCGTGGGCCGCGTCGCGGGTCGGATATTTCGAACTCGGATATCGGGCCATGAGTTCTTCCCACTGGACGCGCGCCGGCGTGGTGAACTCATCCTGATGCCGATGATAATACGCCACCATCTGGTCATAGGTCGGCGGGTCGCCGTCGCGCTTGACCTGCTGGCGAATCCACTCGTGCGCAAGCGTCTGCTCAATAAACGCCCGCCGCTCGCGCTCCAGCGAAGTGCCCAAAGAGCGAAGCTTCAGGTCGTATTCATGCACGGTCGCGACGCCGGCCAACTTCATCTTGCGTTCCAGTTCAACCTCGTCGAACTGTTTGACCAACTGTTTCTCGACGTTGCTCAACGCCTCGGTCGGAATCGCCCGCTTGGCGTCTTGATAAACCAGCTTGGCCTCGATGGCGCTGTCGAGCAGCTTTTTCATCAGCATTTCGCGCTGCGCGTCGAGTTGGCTCGGCGGGATTTCGCTTTTATGGGCTTCGATCAGCCCGTTGACCGTCCCGGCCAGATCGCCTTCGAAAATCGCCTCGGAGCCCACCCGCGCGATAATCCGCGTGCCGTCGCAGGGCGTTATCTTGCCGAGCGGCGCCAAGGCGCCGGCCTGCGGCGTTGCGGTTGACGGTGCAGGCGCAGGTCCGCCCGGCCACGCCGCCGGCCGCGAACTTACGGGCGGCTGAACCGGCGGCTGGGGAACCGCCGAGCGGCTGCCCGGGTCCGACGACGCGCCGGTCGCCGGCGCCATCGGCGTGTAGCCCTGGCCGTTGCCCGACCATTCCTGCCCCGGCGCGCAAGTCGCGATTGCTGCCACAAGGACAAAAGCGGCGGATTGAAGCAAACAGCGGGACTGTCCCAATTTTCGTGTCAGCGAAAATGGGACTGTCCCCTTTGCCGTGGATTTCGCGGGCTGGGGATTATCTGACACAAAATTCCGTACAGTCCCCAAACAGCGGCGGTGTGGTTGCAGCATGTGCGATACTCGACAAAACAAGGAGTGCGGCGAACCCTGGCAGGAGGGCGGGATTATAGCCGCAGACTCAATCTCGCTGCAACAGCGATTTGAGCTGCCGGAACACCAATTCAGGCGTCGTAACCTCCGTTTCCAACGGCAGATACGCGCTGCGGCCGTCGACCACCCGAAGTCGGCCGCCGCCGGCCGCCGCCAATTGTGCAATCCGTTCGGCCGACGCATAGCTCAACACGGCAAACGGTTTTTCGAGATGGATCGACGTGATCCGCCAGCGATGCGCCGCAATGCGGATTTCCGCCACGTCAAAAAGATGCTGCACCAGCGGGGGGGGCGGCCCGAATCGGTCGACTAACTCGCTGCGAAAATCCAATAGCTCCTCCGCACTCGAAACCCGGGCCAGCCGGCGGTACAGGTCGATCTTCAGCCGCATGTCGGGCACGTAGCCGCGCGGAATATAGCCCTGGCCCGGCAGGTCGACGTTCACCTCCACCGACGTTTTCGGCGGCAACCGCTGGAGTCGGCGCACGGCGTGTTCCAGCAGATCGCAGTACAGTTCATACCCGACGGCGGCGATGTGTCCGCTCTGCTCGGCGCCGAGGATGTTGCCCGCGCCGCGAATTTCCAAGTCGCGCATGGCGATGGCGAACCCGGCGCCCATGTCGCTGAATTCCTCGATGGCACGCAGCCGTTTCGCCGCGCTGGGCGAAAGGCTCTTGTTGGCGTCCACAAGCAAATAGCAGTACGCGCGATGTTTATAGCGCCCCACTCGGCCGCGAAGCTGGTGCAGGTCGGCCAGCCCGTAACGATCGGCCTCGTCGATGAATATCGTGTTGGCGTTTGGAATATCGAGGCCGCTCTCGATAATCGTCGTAGTCAGCAGCAAGTCGCGCCGCCGGGCGATGAAATCGAGCATCACGCGCTCAAGGTCGTTCTCGTGCATTTGACCGTGGGCGACCGCCAGCCGGGCCTCGGGCAAAATCTGACGCAAGTGCCGCGCAAGATTCTCGATGTCTTCGATGCGATTGTGAACGAAAAATATCTGCCCCCCGCGGTTCAACTCGCGCAGCACGGCGTGGCGGATCATCTCCGGCTCGAAACGCGCCACGCGCGTTTCAACCGCCAACCGATCCTCGGGCGGAGTTTCAAGATTCGAAATGTCGCGCAGGCCCAAAAGACCCATGTGCAAAGTCCGTGGATTCGATCTGTTCATCGTTCATAGGTCGCCGCGCCAGATCGCCGACCAGATGCCT
>CAYMQL010000437.1:0-3181 GCA_964392255.1 uncultured Planctomycetaceae bacterium
GTGACGTTTTCCGCGCCGAGCCGCAAAGCGGTCCGGGCGGCGTCGATGGCCGAGTTGCCGCCGCCGATCACCACCACGTCCTTGCCCACCGGCACCGAGCCGCGAAGGTTGTAAGTTCGCAGGAACGACAGGGCGTCGGTGATGCCTTCGGCATCGGCGCCGGGCATGCCGAGGCCCACGCCGGCCGGCGCGCCCACGCCCAAAAACACGGCGTCGTAGCCTTCGGCCCGCAGGGCCTTCAGCGTCACGTCCTCGCCAAGCACCATGTTGGTGAATATCTCCACCCCCATGTGTTCGACCATGCGGACCTCGCGGGCGACGATTTCGCGCGGCAGCCGATAGGCCGGTATCGCCTGCACCAGCATTCCGCCCGGCCGCGGCTCGGACTCGTAAATCTGCGGCCGGTATCCAAGCCGGGCCAAAAAGTACGCGCACGAAAGCCCTGACGGCCCGGCCCCGATAATCGCAACCTTCCGCTTTGCATTCTGAGCGTTCTCTCGGACCTCGGGCAGTTGCACCGTCACTTCCTGGTCGACCATAAACCGCTTGATCGCACGGATCGACACTGGCGCGTCGACGCTCGAACGCCGGCATTTGTCTTCGCACGTATGGAAGCACACGCGCGAGCAGATAGCCGCGAAGGGGTTTCGCTCGCGGTGCAGCCGAAGGGCTTCGGCGTAGCGTTTTTCGGCCACCAGCGAGATGTAGCCGGGAATGTCGACGTTCGCCGGACACGCGCTGGAGCAAGGGGCATAGACCAGAGCGGAACAGACGCCCGCTCGACAATGCTTGTCGCGAATGTGTTCGATGTATTCGTTGCCGAAGTGGCGGATCGTCGAAAGGACGGGGTTCGGCGCGGTTTGGCCCAGCCCGCAAAGCGACGTGTCTTTGATCATTTCTCCCAAGTCGATCAGCCGCTCGACGTCGCCTTCCTCGCCGCGGCCTTCGCAAATCCGGTTGATAATCTCCAGCATCCGCTTGGTGCCAACGCGGCACGGCACGCATTTGCCGCACGACTCTTCCTGGACAAATTCCAGAAAGAACCGGGCGACGTCGACCATGCAGCTATCTTCGTCCATCACCACCAGCCCGCCGGAGCCCATGATCGCGCCCAGTTCGGAGAGCGATTCGTAGTCCAGCGGGACGTTCAGGTGTTGCTTGGGGATGCAGCCGCCGGAGGGACCGCCGATCTGCGCGGCCTTAAAGGCCTTGCCGCTGGCGATGCCGCCGCCGACGTCATAGATCAAATCGCCGAGGGTCATGCCGACGGGCACTTCGACCAGGCCGGAATTCTTGATGGCGCCGGCCAGCGCGAAAACCTTGGTGCCTTTGCTCCGTTCGGTGCCGTGCGAGGCATACCAGGCGCCGCCGCCCAGCAGAATCGCCGGGACGTTCGCATAGGTTTCCACATTATTCAGCACCGTAGGCTTGCCCCAAAGACCTTGGACTGCGGGAAACGGCGGCCGGGGGCGCGGCTCGCCGCGGTTGCCCTCGATCGAGGTCAGCAGCGCGGTTTCTTCGCCGCAGACGAACGCGCCGGAGCCCATCCGAATCTCCAGATCGAAGTTGAACCCGCTGCCGAGAATGTTTTTGCCTAACAGGCCGCGATCTTTTGCCTGGGCCAAGGCGATTTTCAAGCGTTCGACGGCCAAGGGGTATTCGGCGCGGACATAAATGTATCCCATCTGAGCGCCGACGGTATGCCCGGCGATAATCATGCCCTCGATCACGCTATGCGGATCGCCTTCCAACATGCTGCGGTCCATAAATGCGCCGGGGTCGCCCTCGTCGGCGTTGCAGACGACGAATTTCCGAGCGCCGGGGGCCTCGCGGGTGAATTTCCACTTGCGCCAGGTGGGAAACCCCGCGCCGCCGCGGCCCCGAAGCCCCGAAACGCGCATCGTTTCGACGACCTCTTCGGGTTTGTTCTGCGCCAAGATATTGGCCAGGGCCTGGTAGCCGTCGCCGGCGATGTAGTCCTCGATCCGCTGGGGATCGATCTGCCCGCAGTTGCGCAGCACGATCTTCTTCTGGCGTCGGAAGAAGTCCATGTCGGCGGTGCTGGACATGGCCCGGCCGTCGGGCCGCTTGTGCGTGAGCCGTTCGACGACCCGGCCGCGTCCGAGATGCTCGGTGACGATTTCCTTCGCGTCTTGCGGGCCGACCTTTTCGTAAAACACGTCGTCGATCATCAGGGCCGGTCCGCCCGAGCAGGGGCCAAGACAGCCGGTGCCCACCAGGGAAACGCGGTCCTGCATCTGCCGGTCGGCCAACTCTTGCTGCAAGGCCGCATGGACCTTCAGCGCCCCCGAGGCGATGCAACTGGCCCCGAGACAAACGCGGATTCGCTTATGGCCGGCGGCCGACCGCTTGGCCTGTTCCGCGCGCTCGGCGTCGCGCAAGGTCGTCAATTCTGCCGCGTTGGCGATGATCTGAGTCACGGTGTGCTATCTCCGTTTTTGCTTTCGGCCGGGGCTTCGGCGTCGCGGTACTGGCTGAGGATCGCGGCCAGCCGCGACGGCTTGACCCGCTGGTGAACGTCGTCGTCGATCATGATGACCGGGGCCAAGCCGCACGCGCCGAAGCAGCGGCCCACGTCCAACGAGAACTGACGATCGGAGGTCGTTTCGCCGACTTCGATCCGCAGCAGGTCTTTCAGTTCGGCCAGCACCTGTTTGCCCCCGCGAACGTAACAGGCGGTGCCCAGACAGACGCGCACCAGATGCTTGCCGCGAGGCACGGTGGTAAAGAACGAGTAGAAGCCCACGACGCCGGCCACCTCGCTATACGGTTTGTCCAGGGCCAGGGCGATCCGCTTCAGCGCCTCTTCGGGCAGATAGCCGAACAGGGCCTGCGCGATTTGCAGCACGGGGATTAGCGCCCCCGGCGTCTGCGCGTAGTCTTTTAGAATGTCGTCCAACTGCGCGAGCAGTTCCTCTTCTGTGGCTGCCTGACATCCGGCGCACGGATCGTCTGCCGACGAGATTTGCATCATTGCCATCCTGGATTAGACCACTCTGACCCGCACGGAACCAAACCCGTTTATCGTAACACACCCGCGACCCTGAAAACAAGGAACGCAGAGCGAACGGCGCCGCAACGTTTTTTAAAAAAGACGTGCCCGGCTATTGCGTGTCAGGTAAATAATGTCGCAATAGCCGGGGGCTAACAGCCCCCGGGA
>CAYMQL010000438.1:0-3172 GCA_964392255.1 uncultured Planctomycetaceae bacterium
TTGTTTTTTTGCCTGTTGTTTTGGCTCAACCACATGGGTTTTCAAATATGACCCCGTCTCCCGTCTCCCCTCTCCCCTCTCCCCTCTCCCCTCTCCCCTTCCCTCCTCCGGCACGACGACAAGATTTCCGTCGCCCAGGCGCAGCGCCAGCTCGACCGCCTCGGCCAGCCGCGGGCGAATCTTCGGCCCGGCCGTCAAGCGGTCGATCACCACCTCGATGTTGTGGCGCATCTGCCGATCAAGCCGCAGGTCGTCGCTCAGGCGGACCACGCGGCCGTCGACCCGAGCGCGGGCAAAACCCTGCTTCAACAGGTCGGCGAACAGGTCGCGGTGCTCGCCCTTCTGGCCGCGAATCAACGGGGCCAACACCAGAAACCGTTGGCCCGGCGGCTGCGCCATGATCCGCTCGACAATCTGCTCGCGGGTTTGGGCGGTGATGGGCCGGCCGCACTTGGGGCAATGCCCCGTGCCCACCCGCGCATACAGCACCCGCAGAAAATCGTAAATTTCGGTGATCGTCCCGACCGTCGAACGCGGACTCTGCCCGCCGGTCTTTTGCGAAATCGAAATCGCCGGGTTCAGGCCCGAAATCAGATCCACGTCGGGCTTGGGCATCTGGCCCAAAAACTGCCGGGCGAAGCTCGAAAGGCTTTGCACGTAGCGCCGCTGCCCCTCGGCATACAACGTGTCGAAGGCCAGCGAACTCTTGCCCGAACCGCTGACCCCGGTGAAGCAGATCAACTGGTTGCGAGGCAACACCAGATCGACATTCCGGAGATTGTGTTCTCGGGCACCGCGGATATGGATGTCGGGGGCAGGCATGGCAGGCGGCAATCCAGAGGCAAGACCTGGGGCAAAACAAGCCATTGTACCAAGAAAGCCGGCGATTGGGGCGGACCTTCCGAACCGCAGAGTAGGATCGCGGCGATGGGACTCCCTGTTCGCGGGGTCTGAAATTTATTAAAATGCATATCCATCGAAATGTGCTTCACTCTCCGCGAACGCATCGTTGCGAAGATCGAGTCGATTGTCCCAACTTCTCTATGCTTACAAACGCCGAGCGCTATCGGGCCGATCTGATGTCGCTTCTCCGCCGGGGCGAGGAAATGCTCATCGACCTGTCGCTGCGCGATCCGACGCTCGCGGCCGAGCGCGAAAAACTGCCCGCAGCCGTCGCCGGTTGCTTCGAGCGGCATTATCAACGCTGGTACACCGAGGCCGGGGCGCTCGTGGCCCAAGTGACCCCCGGCCGCGCCGCCGAATTCGAGCAACTCTACCTGGGCGACGGCCGGCGAAAGACGGTCGATGCGGCGACGTACACCATTCAGGACTGGCTCACCGGGCGGCCGGCTTGCGCGGGGGGCGGCGAGAAGCTTTTTGACGCCGCGGCGGCGGTTTTGATGCGTTTGAAGACGCAACTGGAGATTCTTCGCTCGGCCGAGGCACGTTTCGAAAGCAGCTTGTTCGAGATTCGGCGGCTGGTCGAGGCCGATCGGTTCGATTCAGAGCTCGACGCATGCCGCGAGCTGGCGTCGCATGGTTTTTTGCGGGCCGCCGGCGCGCTGGCCGGCGTCATATTAGAGCGGCATCTGCGTCAGGTGTTGGAGGAGCATCAAATTGCCGTCGGCCGGACCGAGCCGACGCTCAACGATTACAACGACCAACTGAAAAAGGCCGGCCTGCTCGACGTGCCCTCTTGGCGGCGCATCCAGCGGCTGGCCGACATCCGCAACCTCTGCGGCCATAGCAAACACCGCGAGCCCGAGCGGGACGAGGTCGAAGAACTGATCGACGGCGTCGATCGGGTCGTTCGCACTCTGGCGTAAACGCCGGCGCGGCCGTCATAACCGGCATGGTCTACACCGCCAATGCGTCTCTTGCGGCTGTGCGATAGGGCAGCAACGCACCACCCATCATTTGGGCCTGCGATTGCAAGGGCACAGCGGTTCAGTCGTTGGCAAGGCGAAAAAACCGAGCCCCAAGCAGGCATCATGACGGTCGCAGATCTGCCCCACAACGAGGAACTCACATCCTCAATCGTTGGATCGTGCCGCTCGCGCAGCGCTACGACATTCTGAATCTGCGCAATGGGCGGAAGTTCGAAATTCCCGTCGACTAATTCTACAGCGCTAGGTTCACCACGGAGACACGGAGGGCGCGGAGATTTAAGCCATGTGCCGCAATTGATTTGCGGCAACTACCGATCCGTTGACGTCGAAGTGCGAATGATGATCCTCCAACCCAGAGGAATACCAATGCCATGTATTCCATCTTTTGTCTGTCTCTGCGACCTCCGCGACTCCGTGGTGGATTTCTTTTAGATTGCGAGTTAGCGCTGTAGTGCTAACTGGTCGTGTTTTCGACGAATCTCGAGCCCCGGCAAAATGCGCTACTGCCATCCGGGCGACATCTTGCATCAGGTTTGCACGTTCTGCAATGTGCTCGGCATCCCGCTGGAGATGACGACCGACGCCATCGACGCCGCCGCAAAAAACTACTTCACGCTGCTGTAGTTCGTTTTGCCTCTGCTGTTTTCGGAATGGCAGCCAAGGGGGCCCCCTGTGAACGGTTGCCTATGAAGGGGAATTCCTGTCTTCGGAAATCTCCGCAAATCTGCGGGGCATTGTATCAGCAAAAATGGATGTTGGTTTGCCGCTGTTTTAATCTGGAAGCGCTGGCTGTACAATATCGGTTGTAAGATCGACTGCGGCCGCGGCCGCGGTCGATGGCCTTGGCAGGTGCATCGGCCCCCGCTTGCCGTGCGATAACTGCCGAAGGCCTGAGAGAGAACTTACCGTATTGATCCCGCCAAATCTCTCTTGCGAAAGGGCTGCCAGATGTATTTTCCACCGTTTTCTCGCTATGCCGGCGGCATTGGGGCATCCGTGTTTTTGTTCATGGCCGTAGCAACGCCGTTTTCCGACTGTCCGGCTCAGTGGACGACGCCCGAGGTCAAGCTTCCTTCTCCGCTGAAACACCCGGCGACGGCTTGTACGGCCCAAGAATTACATCGGCTTCGCACGGCATGGAAGGACAAAAACAGCGACGGGAACGCCGCTGTCGCAGAGATGATTGAAAGGGCAGATCGGGCCGTCAAGCGCCCCGTCGCTTTTCCCCCTCGCGGCGGACAGCACAACCAATGGTATCAGTGCGACAAATGCCAGTTGGCGCT
>CAYMQL010000439.1:0-3169 GCA_964392255.1 uncultured Planctomycetaceae bacterium
AAGGTTCTTCCATTGTTCGTGATTCATCATTCAGCATTCATCATTCATCATTTTGTCCTTTCCTTCTGCTCTTGCCGCATGGCCCCCAATCTCATACACTACGTCACACTCGCCTGCTCTTACCTTGAGGGCGGCGCGTCAGGGAAGACCGCATGGAAACGCCTGGAGGCGTATCGCGATGAATTCGAGCCAACGAGTGTGCGTCGTTTCGGACGCCCGGCATGAGGCCGCGGCGGACGGAGCCGAGGCGGATTCGCACGAAATCAAGTCGCTCGGCGCTCCGGTGCGTCGAGCCATTCACCGCACGCGGCATTGGCTGCTCGCCCAGCAGCAGGAAGACGGCTCTTGGTGCGCCGAACTGGAAGGCGACACCATTCTTGAGAGCGAAACCATCTTGCTTTGGGCGTTCTTGGGCTACGAAGACTCGGAGCTGGCCCAACGGTGTGCGGCCTATCTGGTCGAAAAGCAGCTTCCCGATGGCGGCTGGGCCATGTATCCCGGCGGCGGCGTCGAAATCAGCGGCAGCGTCAAGGCCTACTTCGCCCTGAAGCTGACCGGCCACGACCCGAGCGCGGAATACATGGAACGGGCAAGGAAAGCCATATTGGCCCACGGAGGGGCCGACGCCGTCAACAGTTTCACCCGCTTCTACCTGGCCCTGCTTGGGCAAATTTCGTACGAACAATGCCCCGCCGTGCCGCCGGAAGTCGTCTTGGCGCCCAAGTGGTTTCCGATCAATCTCTACGCGGTCAGCTCCTGGTCGCGGACGATGATCGTGCCGCTTTCGATCATCTCGGCCTACCGGCCGGTTCGCCGGCTGCCGCCCCGGCTGGGCATCCGCGAGTTGTTCCTGCGCGAGCCCGAAGATTGGCCGCAATTGCGTTGTCCGGGCTTGAGCGGGGGCACGGGGCTTTTTAGCTGGGACCGCCTTTTCCGCACTCTCGACGCCGCCGCTAAGTGGTGCCAACGCCGCCGCGTGCTGCCGCTGCGCCGCCGCGCGATTGCCGCCGCCGAACAGTGGATGCTGGCGCGGTTCGATCAGAGCGACGGCCTGGGCGCCATCTATCCGCCCATCGTTTGGAGCATCGTGGCCCTGAAGTGCCTCGAATATCCCGACGACAGCCCCGAGGTTCGCTACTGCCACGAGCAACTGCATGGATTGGTGCTGGAAGACGAAGAGGCCGGCGCCGCACGGCTCCAACCCTGCAAGTCGCCGGTTTGGGACACGGCGATTTCGATTCGGGCCTTGGCCCAAAGCGGGGTTCGGGCCGACAATCCGGCCATCCTCGAGGCGATCGACTGGCTGCTGGCGCGTCAGATCACCCGTCATGGCGATTGGGCCGAAACGGTCGGCTCGCCTCCGGGCGGATGGTGCTTCGAGTATGCCAACGACTTTTATCCCGACTGCGACGACACGGCGATGGTCCTCTTGGCGCTGCAAACGCAGTTTGCCGAAGCGGCCGCGGCCCGAGACGCCCTGCCCCCCGAGCTTCAATTGGCCGCCGAGACCGATCAAGAGGCCCAGCGGCGAGTCGACGCGATGGACAGCCTGTTGACGGCCGTCGACCGCGGGCTGCGCTGGCTGTTGGCCATGCAAAATCGCGACGGCGGCTGGGGCGCGTTCGACCGGAACAACGACCGCGAGTTCCTCTGCCATGTGCCGTTCGCCGATCATAACGCCATGATCGACCCGAGTACGCCCGACTTGACCAGCCGAGTGCTCGAAGCCCTCGCCCGGCTTGGACGCCGGTTGGGCGATCCGGCGGTGGATCGCGCCGCGGCCTACGTCCGAAAGACTCAAAACGCCGACGGAAGCTGGTTCGGGCGTTGGGGCGTCAACTATATCTATGGCACATGGCAGTCGATCGTCGGCTTGGCGGCCGTCGGCGTGCCGGCGGACGATCCCGCAATCGTCGCGGGCGCCAATTGGCTTCTGGCCCACCAGCAGTCGTGCGGCGGCTGGGGCGAATCGCCCGATAGTTATCGATCGCCGCACCTGCGCGGCCAGGGCACGCCCACTGCCTCGCAAACCGCCTGGGCCCTGATGGGACTGCTGGCCGCAGGGCTCGGCGACCATCCGGCCGTCGTCCGAGGCGTTCGCTTCCTGCTTCTGATGCAGAACGAGAACGGCACATGGGACGAGCCCGAGTTCACCGGCACCGGTTTCCCGCTCGTGTTCTATTTGCGATACCATTACTATCCGATCTATTTCCCGCTTTTGGCGCTGTCGCAATGGGCCGTGGCGGTCGGTTCGGAACAGACCGTCGGCGATCAGCTTTCCACGGTCGGCTAATACATCGCCCCTGACCCCTGATCCCTGCCCCCTGACCTCTGGTCCCTGACCCACGGCTCCACTGATGCGTTTTCCACTTTCGCTGACCCGCTCGATGACCGGCTACTTGCTTCGGAAACGGCTGGCCGGACAATCGCGATTCCCCTTGGTGCTGATGCTCGAACCGCTGCACGCCTGCAATCTTTCCTGCACGGGCTGCGGACGGATCCGCGAATACGCCGACACGCGCCACCTTCGACTTTCGCTCGAACAGTGTCTTGCGGCGGCCGACGAATGCGGGGCGCCGGTCGTCAGCGTTTGCGGCGGCGAGCCGCTGCTCTATCCCGAAATCGAACGGCTGATTGAGAGCCTCGTCCAGCGTCAGAAGCATGTTTATCTGTGTACCAACGGCTCGCTTCTGGCCGAAAAAATCCACGGGCTGCGGCCCAGCAGCCGGCTGTTTATCAACGTGCATCTCGACGGCATGGAAGCCACGCACGACCGGATGGTCGAACGGTCGGGCGTGTTCGCCGCGGCCGTCGGCGGCATTCTCGACGCCAAAACGGCCGGCTTCCAGGTCTGCACGAACACGACGATCTACAAAGACACCGACATGCACGAAATCGCCGTCCTGTTCGAGTACCTCGACGAACTGGGCGTCGACGGGTTCATGATTTCGCCGGCCTACGGCTATGCGGCTGTCTGCGAATCGGCCCCGCAAGCGGCCCGGCAGATTTTCATGACGCGGCAGGAGGTTCACGAGAAGTTTCTTGCCGCCCGGCCGCTGTTGCGCCATTCCCGGCGCCCACAGGCACGTCTCTTCGATATTCTTCCAGGCATCGCCCTCCAGCCGCGCCACCGTCGCGTATAATCCCGGCTGGTCCACGCGCCGATATA
>CAYMQL010000440.1:0-3167 GCA_964392255.1 uncultured Planctomycetaceae bacterium
TGACAACTGACAACCGACAACCGACAACTACCCCGCTGCCGCGCCCAACTTCGCGTCCATCACCGGCGTGGCGGCGACCAGTTCCTTGCCGAAGCCGAGTTTTTTGGGCTCGATGCCGAAGGCGACGCCCAGCATCTGAGTAAAATACACGATCGGCAGCTTGAAGCTGGTGCCGAAATAGCCGTTCACCCGGCCCTGATAGCCGTCGAGGTTCAACTGGCACATCGGGCACATGCACAAAATCATGTCGGCGTTGTAGTCGGCCGCGCTTTGCAGCAGCCGGCGGATCAACTCGAACGCCTGCGCCTCGCTGATCTGCGTCATGTGGCCGCCGCAGCAGTGGGCTTTGACCGGATAGTCGACCACCTCGGCCCCAAGCCACTGGAACAGCCGGTCCATCTTCATCGGATACTCGGGATTGTCGCCCTCGGCGATCGGACGAACCACCTGACAGCCGTAATACGGAGCGACCCGAAGTCCGGTGAGCGGACGGACCACTTTGTCGCGGATGGCCGTCTCGCCAATGTCGTCGACGATCACGTCGAGCATGTGGCGGACCGCGACGCTGCCGGCGTCGTAGTGCAAGCCGCCGGCGGCCAGGCACTCGTTCACCTTGGCGTTCATTTCGGGGTGATCGACCATCAGCCGGTCGGTCTTTTTCAGGTTCAGATAGCACGCGGCGCACGGGGCCACAAGCTGCTTGACCTGGGGATCGACCAGGGCCAGGTTTCGGGCGATCACGGCCGCAGCCGTCAGCTCGTTCTGGCTGAAATATTCGGTCGCCCCGCAGCAGTTCCAGTCGTCAAGCTCCTGGAGCTTGATGCCCAACAGATCGGCCACCGCGCGGACGGAGTGGTCGTAGGCGGCCGCGTTGCATTCCAACGAACAACCGGGGTAGTAGGCGTATTGCATGGGGAACAGTGGCTAGTGGTTAGTGGCGAGTGGCTAGTGGCGAGTGGTTAGCAGATTGTGGTGGAAGGGCAATAGATCAATGCGGGTATCTCGATAATCATCGTGCATCGTTCTCTGGCCACTGACCACTGGCCACTAGCCACTAATGCTTGCTCAACTCCTTCGACTTCTTCACGATGGCCCGAAGCTGGTCGATCTGGCGGATCTTGCTCGGCATAATCGCCATGCGGCCGCGGAAGAAGATTTGCATGCCCATCGGGGCCATCTTCATCAGTTGCACGGGCTTCCAGCGTTTCAACAAGTGGTAGCCCGTGGCCAAGCCGGCCTCGTAGCTGCGGCCGAACATCTCGACCAGATCGGTGAACGTTTTGGCCAGCGCCGGGGCGTCGGTGTGATGGTATCGCCGCTCGGCGATCGACATCCGCTTCAGCGAGTAGATAATATCGGTGATCGGAATCTCTTGTGGGCAGCGGCTGGTGCAAAGATAGCACGAGACGCAAGCCCACATCGTGTTGGCCGCCAGCACGGCGTTGCGGTCGCCGGCGTTGATCATGGCGATCAGCGTGCGGGGCGTATATTCCATGTCGGCGCCGCTGGGGCACGAGCCGCCGCAACTGCCGCATTGCAGGCAGTGGACCAGGCGCTCGCCGCCGGGCGTATCCGCAATGACTTCCTCTAAAAAGGCGCCCCGATTATGAGTCGCGTGTGCCGCCATCGTTCGTTCTCCGGTACTATTTCTTCCCCGTCGCCTTGATTGGTCGCTTTGATTAACTGTCAGGCAAGTAACCTATCGGAATAGCCGGGGGCTAACAGCCCCCGGAATGTGCGTAGATTGGCCGCTTTGCTCCGGGAGCCGTTGGCTCTCGGCTATTTTCTTCCCTGCGACATCGCTCTCTCTGCGACGCAATCAACAATTCTCCTTAAATTGTCTTCAATCGGCAAGTTCCATGCAGTTACTCAAGGCAGGATGCCGGCAACGGCACAGCAACCGGCGTGCCGCAACGGCCGAAAACCAAGCCGGCAGCGTTAATCGTATCGCGGGCCAAGATTTGCGCCAAGCCGCCGACGAGATTTCAGGGGCAAAATTTCCTGCCGCGCCGCGGATTTCCGCCGTCGGCCGCGGAATCCCGCGGCCGACGGCTTGCCACTCCGCGCCGCGGCGGGCTTCTGCTATGATGCGGGTGCAGGCACATTTTTGGGTCATCTAGGACCGAAAAAGGCGCCGATCCGCTTTGCCTTCGTTGTCTGGGAGTTTTGCCCCGTGCTGGTTGGTCCGGTTTTTACTCGCGAGTTGGCGATTGCCCCGCGCCGGGGAAGGCTCTATGTCATCCGCACGGCCTATGCGATGGCGCTTCTGGTGTTGATGGGCACGGCGTGGCTTGTGTTGACCGGCACGCAACTGGTGCGCGACGTGGGCGACATGGCGCGATTCGGCAGCATCGTCTTCCAGATTTTGGCGCCTTTGCAGTTGGTTCTGGCGATCTTTTTTTCCGCGCTTCTGTCGGCCAGCGAAGTCGCCCACGAAAAAGACCGCCGCACCCTGATCTTGCTGCTGTCGACGAGTTTGTCGAATCACGAACTGGTGTTGGGCAAGCTGCTGGCAAGCCTGCTGAATGTGTTGGTCGCGCTGGCGGCGGGCGTGCCGGTGTTTATGCTGGCCGCGCTTTGGGGCGGCGTTTCGTATGCGCAAATCGCCCGGACGACGGCCGTAACGCTTGCCGCCGTGCTGGTCTGCGGCAGCCTGGGTTCGATGTTGGCGCTCTGGCGCGAAAAAACCTTTCAGGCGTTGGCCATGACGGTGGTGGCGTTGGTGCTCTGGCTGGCGCTGGGCGAGATGGCGGCGTTCGGCGCGTTGGGCGAACACTGGGGCGGCCTTTCGGCCCGCGAGTGGGCCGCAGGGTTCAGCCCCTGGCAGGCAATCCGCGAAGCCGCGCAACCGTACGTCCACGTCCGGCCGGCGCTTGGCCCGCTGGGCACGCCCGTCGGACTATTTTTGGCAACCGCCGTCCTGCTTTCGGCGGTTCTCAATGGGATTGCGGTGGCGATGGTCCGGGTGTGGAATCCGTCGCGGAATGAAGAATGGGGAAGGATGAAGGAGGAAGGCACGGCCGGCGCAACCGCGGATGCCGAATCGCCGTCCACGGCTCCTTCCTCCGTTATCCGTCATCCTTCTCCCGCTTCCCGCCGCGTCTGGGACAATCCGATCATCTGGCGCGAGATGCGCACCTGGGCCTACGGCCGAAAGATGCTGGTGG
>CAYMQL010000441.1:0-3161 GCA_964392255.1 uncultured Planctomycetaceae bacterium
CCCCTTCGGGGTCAGGTTGGGTTGTCGTGTGTCGTTACCCCCATCCCGGAGGGATTCGAGCCATTAGCCCCGGGTGCGAAGCAACCCGGGGTTCAGGGGCGTCATCCCACGTCCGCATCCCGGAGGGATTCGAGCCATTAGCCCCGGGTGCGAAGCAACCCGGGGTTCAGGGGCGTCGTCCCACGTCCGCATCCCGAAGGGATGCCAGCCATTAGCCGGTTCGTTTCGGGTCATTTATTCTTTGTTGTGTCGCCGAGTGCGTGGACGAGTTCTGCGCCGAGCAGGACGATAGCGCTGGCGCAGTAGAACCAGAGCATCACGCCCATCACGGCGCCGACTACGCCGTAAACGCTGTAGCGCCGGCCGACCAGCAAGGTAAACAGCAGCGATCGGGCGACCGTCCAGAGCAGCGCCGCCAACAGGCCGCCGCCGACGGCATGACGCCAAAGCACTCGGGCCTGCGGCAGCACGCGATAGATCGTCGCGAACAACAGCGTGTCGCAACCGATCGTCAGCAGCAACTGAAGCGCGCGCCAGGCAGACTGTCCGGCCGGCAACTGGACCACGTAGCGCCGCACGCCGGCGAAGACCGCGTCGGTCAGCAACACTGTCAGCAGCAAAACGCCAATGCCCAAAAGCGTCAAAAAGGCCAGAAGCCGATCCCACAGGGCGTCGCGCAGCGAGGCGAGCCAACCGTGGTCGGTCGGTTCGGGCAGGCCCCAAATGCGGCCGATCGCGCCCTCGAGCTGAACGAAGATTCCGATGGCCGCCACCAGTAAAACCAGCAGGCCGAGCGGTCCGCCGAGTCCGGCCTGGGTTTGCACGCCGGCCAAAACTTTTTCGATTTCGCCCGCCAACCAGGGCCCGGCGTGTTCGGTCAGCCGATCGAGCAGATCGCGCTGTTGCATCTGCACGAGCGAAGAATAGCGGCCCCAAAAGCCAAGCCCGGCGATCAGCACCAGGCACACCGGGAACAGCGAGAATACGGCGTAGTAGGCCAGCGCTGCGGCGGACGAATTGCCGTCGTTGCGCCGCCATCCGTCCCAGGTGGCCTGCAACACGGTCCAAATGCGTTTGACAACAGACATGCACATGATGAGTGTTTTCCGACAACCAGAAAGACGAACAGCCGCGCGTCTAACAAAATAGCCGGAGTCGGCCCGGCAGGGAAGCCGGTGGAATCGCCCTCTCCCCTCTCCACTCTCCCCTCTCCCCTCTCCACTCTCCCCTCTCCCCTCTCCACTTCCCATCCCCTCCGCGGCGGTGGTTCTGGCCGAATTCTCGGCGATACGGTATCATCAGCCGAATGAACGCCTCGGATTCAAAAGCCCGAAACCACGCCTTCGACCCGCCGGCCGAGGTCCTGATCGTCGACAACGACCACGCCCATGCCGAGACCGTGGCCGAGAGTTTGGAGCGGATCGGGTGCCGCTGCCGTGTGGCCACTTCGGGCAATGAAGGGGCCAAGCAGATCGAAGAATCGTCCTTCGACGTGGTCATCACCGATCTGGTGATGAACGACATCGACGGGCTGGGCATTCTGGCCCGGTCGAAGTCGGACCAGCCCGACGCCGAGGTAATTCTGATGACCGGTCACGGCACGGTTCCCTCGGCGGTCGAGGCCATGCGGAACGGTGCCTTCAACTATCTATTGAAGCCGTTGGACGTGGCCCAGCTTCGCGCGAGCGTGGAAAGGGCTGTGGAAAGCTCGCGGCTGAAGCGGACCAACCTCGAATTGAAGCGGCGGCTCGACGAAAAGTTCGGCTTCGAGGGCGTCATCGGCGACAGCCCGCAAATGCGCGACGTGATCGAACGCCTCAAGCGCATTGCCCCGACCAACGCCAGCGTGCTGATCCAGGGCGAGACGGGCACAGGCAAGGAGCTAGTGGCCCAGTCGATCCACCAGAACAGCCCGCGGAAGAACAAGGCCTTCGTGGCGCTCAATTGCGCCGCGCTGAGCGAGAATATTTTGGAGAGCGAGCTGTTCGGCCACGTGAAAGGGGCGTTCACCGACGCCTCGACCGACCGGGTCGGCAAGTTCGAATACGCCCACGGCGGCACGATGTTTCTCGACGAGGTGGGCGACATGCCCCTACCGACGCAGATTAAGTTGCTGCGCGTGCTTGAAAACGGCGAAATCACCCGCGTCGGCTCGAACCATCCGATCAAGGTCAACGTCCGCATCCTATCGGCCACGAATCGCAACCTGGAAGAGTCGATCGCGGCCGGCACGTTCCGCAACGACCTGTACCATCGGCTCAAGGTGGTGACGATCCGGCTGCCGACGCTCCGCGAGCGGAGCCAGGACATCCCGATTTTGATCGATTATTTCGTCCGGCAGTTCGCCGGCCAGCATGGCAAGCAGATCAAGGGCGTCTCGGCGGCCGCGCGGCGGAAATTGCTGGCGTTCGACTGGCCCGGCAACGTCCGCCAGCTTCGCAACGTGGTCGAAAGCATGGTCGTGGTCGATTACGACGGGCTGCTGGACCTCGACGACCTGCCCGAGGAGCTGGCCGGCCCGCCCGAGCCGGTCGGCGAACCGTCGACCGCGTCGCTAACCGCGTTGGTGGGCAAGCCGCTGGGCGAGATCGAACGGCTTTTCGTTGCCGAGACACTCCGGCTGACGGCCGGCAATCGCGAGGAAGCCGCCAAGATGCTCGGCATCGGCGAGCGGACGCTGTATCGGAAGATCAAGGAATACGGACTATGATCCACGAAGAACACAAAGAGCACGAAGACAATACATGTGGCATTATTCTTCGTATCCTTCGTGTTCTTCGTGGATGATTGCCTCATGTCTCTTATAGGGATTGGCAATAGCCCGGCTCGGAAGGCGACATGATTGAAAGCCCACTTTCCAGCATCCCCGGCGAGTCGGACCGGTTCGAGTTCGGCGAAAATTGGAGTCACTTCCTTCGTTCGCTTGGCGACGAGCAAATCGAGCAGGCAAAACGCTCGCTGCAAACCATACTGGGCTTCGAGACGCTGACGGGAAAGACTTTCCTCGATGCAGGCTCGGGCAGCGGGCTGTTTTCCTTGGCCGCGCGGCAATTGGGGGCCAAAGTCCACTCGTTCGACCTCGACCCGAAGTCGGTGATATGCACCGATTGGCTGCGGCGAAGCTATTGCCCAAAAGAAAAACACTGGACGGTCGAAAAAGG
>CAYMQL010000442.1:0-3159 GCA_964392255.1 uncultured Planctomycetaceae bacterium
GAACAGCCCGCCGCCAGGTCGGGCAGCGTCACGGCGACCCGCTGCCCGTTGCGCCCGGCCAACCGCTCCGGCCGATTGGCCAAAATGTCGGCCGTTTCGGCCATGAAATGGACGCCGCAGAAGGCGATGGCCCGGCATTGTTCGTCGCGCGCGGCCAGTGCGGCAAGCTGGTAGCTGTCGCCGCGAAGGTCGGCGAGTTCAATGACCTCGTCGCGCTGGTAGTGGTGCCCCAGGATTAGCAGCCGCGGCCCCATCTTGGCTCGCACCGCCCGAATGCGCTCGACGAGCGCGTCGTTCGGCAGCGACTCGAAGGCGGGCTGGTTGACGGACAAAGTGGACATGCCGAACGTTTCTTTCAACGAATTCTATGCCGGCCGCAAAGCCGCTTGTCGTCGGTTGCGCCCATTGATCGGTCCCCTCTCCCAAAAAAGGAAAGGGGAGGCGATACATGCTCACCACTTCAGCCCGAAGCGTTCGCCGGTCTTTCGGCCCAAGCCGCCCAGAAGCGGCCCGGTCGGTTTGGAGTGTTTTTTCGACGGCTTGGCCGGACCGGCATCGGCCGGCTCGTCCTTTTTGGCGGGTTCGGCCGGCGCGGCCAGCGCCTTCATCGACAGGCTGATGCGCTGCGCCTCGGAGTCGATCGAGAGTACAAGCACTTCGACCTCGTCGCCCGCCTTGACGACGTCGGAGGCCCGCCACACGCGCTTCGGCGAAAGCTCGGAGATATGCACGAGCCCTTCGACGCCCGGCTCCAGCTCGACGAACGCCCCGAAATCCATCAGTTTGGTGACGATGCCGTTGGCGACCGTTTGCGGCGGATATTTCAGCCCGGCCCCGTCCCAGGGATTTTCCAGCAGGTCGCGATAGGCCAGACTGATCTTGCCGGTCTCGGGATCGACCTTGTCGACCCGCACCTTGATCGCTTGGCCTTCCTTGAGCACGTCGCGGGGATGCTTTACACGCCCCCACGCCAACTGGCTGACGTGCAACAGGCCGTCGACGCCGTTGCCCAGCTCGACGAATGCACCGAAATCCATCAGTTTCCGCACCACGCCGTCGAAAATCTGGCCCGGCTCGAGCGAATGAAGCATCTGCGCGCGGGCCTGCTCCTTTTCGCGTTCCAATACGGCGCGGCGGCTTAGCACCAGATTCCGACGATCGGGATTCGCCTCGGTGATCACACAGGCCAGCCGTTGATCGACGTACGGCGCGAGGTCTTCGACCCGATAAAGCGAAACCTGGCTGATGGGAATGAAGCCGCGAATGTGGTTCACCTCGCATTCCAGCCCGCCGGTGTTGTGACCGGTCACGCGGACCTCGATCGTAGCGCCCTCGACCAGATCGGACCAGTCGTCCACCTGCACGGCCCGGTTCGGCAGCGACAATTCATAAAGGCCGTCTTCGGGATTCATCCGCCGAACGACTGCTTGCACCGCAGCCCCGGGCTGCGGCGGCACATCGAACTGCCGCAACGAGAGAATGCCTTGATGGCGGCCGCCGAACTCGACGAACACGTCGTCGCGCCGCACGGCCACAACCCGGCCGGTTAACAGCGTATCGGGCTCGACCGCTTCAGCCTCCGTTGCGCCGCCAAGCATCTCATCGAGCGCGGCGTCGCTAATGGCCTCGTCCATTTCGGCGTCCAGGTCCGAAAGCAAAGACGCGGGACGGGCGACTGGAGGATTGGGGATTTGGGGAATTGGGGATTTCGGGATTTCGGGATTTCGGGATTCAGGGATTGGAAGATTTGGAGATTTGGGGATCGTTTCAGCGCCGACCTCTGGCCCCTGACCCCTGACCTCTGGCCCCTGGCCCCTGGCCCCTGGTCCCTGGCCCCTGCCCTCTGACCCCTGGCCCCTGGCCCCTGCCCCCTCGGTTCTCCGCCCTCCGCCTTCCGCCTTCCGCCTTTGTCTCTGCTTCTGCTTTCCTTCGCCGGCCTCTTCGACAGGCGCCCAGTCGCGTTTGCGAACGCGATAGGCGGCTGGGTCGCGCTGCGAGCCGATCAAAATGCGGCGAGGCGCAGACGATGCGGCAGCCGATTCGCCCGACGAATCGGACGGCGGCGGCGTCTCGCCGGCGGGCGGTGAAGCGATAACAGACGGATTCTCGATCGAGGCCTCGGGCGACTCGACCGGATCGACGGACTCGTTGGAATCGGCGAACGTCAAAGCAGGTCCCCTTGATGCTCACGACACGGCCCGCCTCTGTGGAACAGGCCCTCCATCATTCTAGCAAAAGCCCGGCGGGGTCTCCAAGGGGCTGCGGTCGACGCTTTTCTTTATCGCCTGGACCGCCTAAAATAGCGTATGAGTTACTGAACCTTTGAATTTGAACAAGGAGAATTGCCATGATTGGCAAGAAAATGACCGACGCCTTGAATCTGCAGATGAATCGCGAGTTTTTCAACGCACGGCTCTACCTGTCGATGGCGGCGTATTTCGAGTCGTTGAACCTGTCCGGCGCGGCCCAGTGGATGGCCACGCAAGCCCAAGAGGAAACGGGACATGCGATGCGGCTTTACCATCATTTGCAGGAGCGCGGCGCTCGCATCCTGCTGACGGCTGTCGAGGCCCCGCCTACCCAGTGGGATAGCCCCTTGGCCGCGTTCCAGGCCGCCTATGAACACGAGTGCAAGGTCTCGCGGCAGTTCGACGAGCTCCTGGCCCTTGCCCAAGCTGAAAAAGACAACGCGACGATCGCCTTCCTTCAGTGGTTCGTCAACGAGCAGGTCGAGGAAGAGGCCTCAGTCGACGCCATTGTGCAGCGGCTCAAGATGATCGGCGACCACAAGGGCAGCCTCTTCATGCTCGACCGCATGTTGGGCGAACGCAAGGCGGGCTGAATCGTCCGCAATTTTAATCGATAGGCGCAGCGGTCCCCGGGGACGGGCGTGCGTCGCCGACGACGGTCCCCGGGAGGCCGGAATGGTCGTTTTTGTCTGCGGGATGCTGCTGCTTGTCGCCGGATACGTCTTCTACGGCCGTCTGGCGCAGTCGGCCGTCCGGCCCGATCCCCAACGATTGACGCCGGCCATCGCCCGCGCCGACGGCGTCGACTACGTCGCCATGTCCACCTGGAGGGTCTACCTGATCCAGTTGCTGAACATCGCCGGCCTCGGCCCCGTTTTCGGCCCCATTCTCGGCGCGCTGTGGGGGCCGC
>CAYMQL010000443.1:0-3155 GCA_964392255.1 uncultured Planctomycetaceae bacterium
TACGAGACTCTGCAGGCGCTAAAGGCGGAAGGGAAGGTCCGAGCCATTGGCGTCTCGAATTTCGGCGTCAGTTATCTGCGAGAGCTACTGAAGCTGGGCCACGTCGAATGCAACCAACTGCCTTACAGCCTTTTGTGGCGAGCCTTGGAGTGCGAGATCGGGCCGCTGTGCATCGAGAACAGCATGAGCATACTGTGCTACAGCCCATTGTGCCAAGGGTTGCTCACGGGCAAGTTCACTTCGGCGGACGAAGTGCCCGAGAAGCGGGCTCGATCGCGGCTGTTCTCCAAAGACCGGAAGCTAGCCCGTCACGGCGAAGCCGGTTGCGAAGCTGAGATGTTTACGGCGTTGGCCGAGCTAGGGCAAATTGCGGGCGAAGTCGGCGTGCCCATGGGCTTATTGGCCATGGCTTGGCTGTTGCGTCAACCGGGCGTGGCCTCCATCGTGGCGGGAGCGCGAAACGCTGTCCAGGCCGCCGAAAACGCCCAGGCCGCAGAGTTGGTGCTCGATGACAATGTGGTCGACCGGCTTTCGCAAGCCACGGAGAGGCTCAAACAGATCCTTGGCCCCAATGTCGACCCTTGGGAACATGTCTCCCGAATGGAAAGAAAGTAGGGTGCTGCCATGCGAATTTCTGCAATCGCCGCTATTCTGCTGATTTTGAGCGTCGGCTTGATTTTCGCCGGGGCTGCCGAATCGGGCACGCCAGCGGCGAGCGACAACTCCGAGCAGTGGTTCCAGCCCGCGGAGAGCGTCGCGGCCTACCGCCCCAAGGGCCCGTCGCACTGCTTCCGGCTCTTCAACGTCGATTGGAGTTGGGTCGGGCGGCCGGTTACGGAGTTGCCGGCCTTCTTAAGCCGGGCCGAGCCCGCCGCGCTGGCTGAGTTTCTCAAGCAAGACAACGTCGACGGCACCGTCGTCATGGCTGTGCCGCACCACGGCTATTGCAGTTACGAGACGAAGATCGGCACGAAGTTTCCGGGCATGAGAGGCGACTGGTTTGGGCAAGTCATCGAGGAACTGCACAAGCGGAAGATCGCCGCCTTCGGATACGTGACGATCAACTGGAACTTCAAGTACATGCGTGAGCACTTGCACGACGACTACGTGCAAGCCAAGGAGAAGCCGGACGGGAGCATCAGCGGCCTGATCTGTCTGAACGCCCCGGGCTACCTGGAGTTGGTCGAAGGCTACACCCGTGAGGTCATCGAAAAATATCCCGTCGACGGGATGCGGTGGGATATCGCAATGACCGCTCCGCACTGCACGTGCGCCGGCTGCAAAACCCTCTACAAGCAGCTTTACGGCGAGCAGTTGGTCAGTTGGAAGAACGTGAGTTGGCAGCGTCACGAGGATTTTCGTCTGGCCACGATCGCGCGGACGATTAACGGATTGACCCGTGTGTGCCGCCAAGTGAAGCCGTCGCTGGAAATATGGCACAACCAGTTCCAGAGCTACGAGGGCAACGATCTCGACCTGGGACGCAGCTTGGACGTGGCCTATAACGAGTTCGGCGACCCGTTCCGGCTGCTGTTCCTCAAGGGCGTGCTGAACAAGGGCTCGATCATCACCGGGGCCATGCTGGAGAGCCCGAATCGCCGGTTGTGCATGGTGTTGGGCGGCTGCGGCTATTCCTATTTCAACCACTTCAAGACGGACTATCGCACGATGTTGCCCGGCGGCGACATGCCGGAGTGGCACAAGGAGCACGTGGCCCCGTTCTATCGAATGATCGCCGACATTCAACCATATTTGGAGGGCGCGCGGCCCGTCTCGACCATCGGGATTGTGTTTTCCGAAGCCACGCGGCGGCGATTTTCCGAGATTAACCGTCACAAGTGCATGGGCTATAGCCGCCGGCCCATCCTGAGAGAGATGGAACGCATTTCGCGGGTCGAACTGGCTCGCAACAACCCGGTGGAGTTCATCAACCGCCTGGATTTGCCCGATCCGGTGAAGAACATCGCCCGATTCAAGCTGCTGATGGTGCCGCTGAGCTCGGGTTTTGCGGCGAACGAGTTGCAGGCACTGCGCGAGTATGTTCGGCAAGGTGGAACGCTGTTGATCGCCGGCGACGCGCTGCGCCACGATGAGAAAGGCGTCGAGCGCGAGAATTTTGCGATGGCCGACGCGATGGGCGTGCGTTACGACACGATCGAGTCTGGTTCGCTAGACTACAAATGGGACACCACGGACCCGGTGTGGTCCAAAATCGGCGCGTCACGCGACGGGGTGATCCGATGTCTGGTCAAAGTCTCCGCAACTGAGGGCGAGACTCCAATCTCGGTTGAGGCCGACGGCCAGTCATCTCCCTTGCTGCATTTGAACCGTGTGGGCCGTGGCACGGTCGCCTATCTGGCCAGTCTCGACTCCGCCGCGCTGACGCAATCGGTGATTGACCGGCTTGCTGGGCCAGCGCAGGTCGTGGTGTCTCCGGCGGAGAAGCAGGCGATTCTCACCTATCAGGCGAAGCAGCATCGCTGGATCCTGCATCTTATCAGCGACGGCCCTTACACAATCTTCGTTCGTCGCACCGACATCGTGCCGACCCGCGTTGTTGCTCAATATCCCACGGAAAATTGGAGCTGCGACGCAAAACCGAGCATCGACGGACTGGAGATCAAGGTAGACGGCGAGGCGAAGGATCGTCTGCTGGTGCTGGAGTAGTCTCTGCGATCTATGGAAAGCTAAAAGCTGCCAGGGATTTAAACGGTGAGGTGGACCGGGTTAGCGTTCAATTGCAGGCCTCGATTGCATTTCGCGGGCGGTCTTCGGATCGGCGTCGCGTTCGACAATGTAGGCGACCGGCGCCTTGCCCGAGGCGATCGGCGGAGCCGGATCAACGTTCGCTACGTCGCACCAAAACGGCTTGGGGATATGACGAAGCTTCATGAGCATCAACTTGTCTTCTTCCCAACCGACGTTGTCCTTGTCGCTTTTGGCATGGCCGTCGTTGGGCTGAGATTCGCCCCAATCGGTGAATTTCCAAGGCTCGCCGGTAACCCAGGTCCAATTTTTGTTCCAGTGCGAGGGGCCGTAGGTCGGCGGCAGGGGTTTCTGCTGGGCGCCGATCCAGGGTCCGAAATATCCCCATCCCACGTTTTGCCAGTATTCTGATTTCTCTGGGAACGCGATCAGTTTGTCGACGAAATCGC
>CAYMQL010000444.1:0-3155 GCA_964392255.1 uncultured Planctomycetaceae bacterium
AATCATAGCCGTTCACTCCTACAGTGGCGTCCGAATCAGTCCAGGTCGACCATCCGTTGTTGTCGTCCCATCCGACGAACGTCACGGCATGGGCGGGATTCTCAAACTGCACGCCGACGTATTGGCAGCGGTGCAGTTCGTTTTTGAGGAATGCATAGTCGTTCGGACCGAGGCCGGCATACACAGCCGTAACGTCGGTGTAGTCCAACAGCGGCTGATAGTCCGGGCTGGCGGGATTTTTTCCATGCCATGCCAGCCAATAGCTGATGGCCTGATCGGGCGCTCCGCCGCTCAGTATGCCGTAGGCGGCGGTAAGCTGGTTGTAGATGCTCTGGGCGCGCATCTGGGCCGGCCCGCCGCTGCCGTAGCCCGCCGCTGCCAAAATGTTCGACGCCGAGGCCAGCCAGCAGCTCGAGTCCAGCGGATTCGACGGATTCACCTTGTTGACGTCGGGAATCGGCGAACCGTCTTGCGACATTTTGCTATAAACCGCCGGAAGCTGCCCCAGCGCCGTTGACGCCGACAAGGCCGCGGCGCAACACAACATGACGCACGGAATTCGCAGGGATCGAAAGAATCGAAACATGGCTATTTCCTCCAAAATAGGGATTGGACGCGCCGTCTCGGAACGACCGCCTTCGATCGGCAATCGGGGACCGAGCCTTGCGTAAGTCAAGGCGTCGCGCTGCACGCGAATAGAAAAACCGGCAGAAAAGCGGCGGCGCCGCGCACTGGAATTACAGAAAAAGAACCGAAACGCGCTGCCTTGCGACTGAATGCCGGAAGAGAATTGACGATCCCGCTTTTTACCGCAGTCTTGGCTACGTTCAGGCTGCACCCGCGGCCGCACGCCCTGCCCGCACGGCATGCAAGCCTGAACCGACGCGAGACGAAACCAATTATAACGAAAAGCGGAAGTGTGTCGATACACCCATCGGCGGGACGCAGGCTTGCCCGCCGCGATTTGGACCGCAATGAATCGCCCCACACGGCGGGCAAGCCCGCCGGCTAAACAAAAAAACCCCGTGTTGGCCTTCTTCCACGCGCGGTGCAAAATGCGAGACAAGCCGTGTTTTGGCGGGCTCCCGAACAGCACCTCTGCGGAGGGGTATTTGACGATCCGGTCCTAACTCGCGTTGGCAACACAGCCGCCACCCGAGGCCAAATGCCCCCTGGCTGCGGCAATTTGTCGGGTCTGCAAAGAGTTTTTCGTTGACTACGGGCGGCTGGCCCCAAAATTTTCCGCCGGCTGGGGTTGCATTTCTTTGCATTTGCGAGAAAATGAGCGATTCGCCCAGTGGCGAAGAGAGATAAGTCTGCGCATCCGTTTTGAGGATATCCATGGCGCTTCAGTTGGCTGTCGAACCGCGTACGATCCGAGGCAAGCACCCCAATCGGCGTCTCCGCCTGTCGGGAAAGATACCGGGCGTTCTTTATGGGCACGGTTTGGAGAGCGTATCGCTGGCCGTATCGGCCGACGCGCTGACGGCCGCCATCCGGCACGGCAGCCGTCTGGTCAGTTTGACCGGCGCGGTCAACGAATCGGCCTTTATCCGCGAGCTTCAGTGGAATACCTGGGGCACGCACATCGTCCATGTGGACTTCACCCGCATCTCGGAACACGAGATCGTCGAGGTTCGGGTGGCGGTCGAGCTTCGCGGCGAAGCGCCGGGCGTTCGCGAGGGCGGTGTTGTAGTGCAGCATGTCCACGAGGTTGAAATCGCCTGCCCGGCGTCGGTGATTCCGGAGAAGTTGGCGGTCAATATCAATCATTTGAAGCTCGACGAGTCGATCCTGCTGGCCAATTTAGAGTTGCCCGAAGGGGCCAAACTGCTGGTCGAGGACCTTGAGGCCGTGGCGGTCGAGTGCGTGATACCGAAGGAGATGCCGGAGGAAGGCGCGGCCGAGGCGGCGCCGGGCGAGCCGGAAGTGATCGGCGCGAAGGATAAGGAGGGCGAGGAATCGGAGGATTGAGCCGAACCCGACCTGGGTTGATCCGCACCGGCGAGGTCGAAAGCCGATGAAACTCGTCGTTGGGCTAGGGAACCCGGGCCGGAAGTACGAGGGCACCCGACACAACGTCGGCTACCTTGTGGCGGCGGAATTGGCGCGGCGGTGCGGCGGCGGAACGCCGAAGGCCCGATTCCACGGCGCAACAGTCGAGGGCGAACTGAGCGGCCGGAAGGTCGTTCTGCTGAGCCCGACGACGTATATGAACTTAAGCGGCGTAAGCGTTCAAGAGGCAAAACGTTTTTATAAGCTGGCCGACGAGGACCTGTTGGTCGTTTGCGACGACTTGAACTTGCCGGTGGGCAAGATGCGGTTTCGGGCACGCGGGTCGTCCGGCGGTCAGAAGGGCCTGGAAGACATCATTCAAAGGTTGGGGACGGAGGAGTTTTCGCGGCTTCGGATCGGAGTGGGAACCGCGCCGGAAGGCTGGGACTGGGCCGATTACGTGCTTGGCAGGTTTACGCGGGAGGAAATTCCGGTAATCGAACAGGCGGTCGGGCGAGCCGCCGACGCCGTGGACGACTGGGCCCGCGAGGGCATCGAATTCTGCATGAATCAATACAACTGAGTTCTCAAGAGGAGTCGTACTTTGGCCGCTAACGTCTACGAAGGAATGTTCATCTTGGATTCGAACCGTTTCGGGCGCGACCCCGAAGTCGTCTCGGGCCAAGTTTCCGCCATGATCGAGAAGTGCGGCGGCGAAATGCTCGTCAGCCGGCTCTGGGAAGACCGCCGGCTAGCCTATCCGATCAAAGGCCAGCGGAAAGGCACCTATTGGCTGACGTATTTTCGCCTTGACAGCCTTCAGTTGGGCGATTTGCGGCGGCAGTGCCACATCACCGACGACATTCTGCGTGTTTTGTTCCTGAAAGTCGATCCGCGGATCGTCGACGCCTTGGTATCCCACGCCCTGTCAGCGCCCATACCGGCCCCGAACGCCGGCGAGTCGAAACCGCATGAAGACGCGGCCGACATGGCTGAAGAGGCCGTGCCCGTGGTCGACGCGGTCGAAGGACCGGTTGAAGACGACGCATAAGGAACTCCGCCGATGGCCAGCCACAACCGCGTAATCCTGCTGGGCAACTTGACCCGCAACCCCGAGCTGCGCTACCTTGCAAGCGGCATGGCGGTGACGGATATTGGCC
>CAYMQL010000445.1:0-1869 GCA_964392255.1 uncultured Planctomycetaceae bacterium
GGCTTCAAAAGGCGTTCGCTGCCCGTCTTCCCGAAGCGGTCCCGACCCCAGCAGCGTAGCAGTTTTGGCGCGTTTCGACCACCACCGGGGCTTATTGCGTCTCAGGAAAGTCATGTCCTATCAAGATAGCCTGGGGCTAACAGTCCTCGGAGCGAAGCCGCCAATCCAAGCACTTTCCGGGGGCTGTTAGCCCCCGGCTATTGCGACATTGGTTACCTGACACTCAATAGTCGCCGGTTTTTGGGCTTGCAATCGGTTGGCCGTCGACTACCATGAAGCCTGCTTCGGTGTGCATCTTTTGACGCGCGCGGCCAGCCCCTCTCGGTTGAACGCAGACGTTGATCAACCGAGGGGAACAGAGAATGGGCCGATATTCTGCGCGCGGCTCGGTCGGAACCCGAGCCGGCAGAGTTGTTGCGCTTCTTGCGCTATTCCTGGTCTGCGCAGCGCGCCTGGCGCTGGCGCAATCGTCCGGCGATCCGGAAATCGACCGGGCCGTTGCCTCGCCGATGCGGGAAATTCGTTCCAGGCATTTTGTTCTCCGCACCGATCTCTCGCGCGAAGAGGCCGCCGACTACCTCGAACGGCTCGAAACGCTGTTGGAGCATGTTTCGGCCTATTGGAACCGGCCGCTGCGCGGCGCGATCGAGTGCCATGTGATCCGCGACTTGGAAGAGATTCCGCGGCTTTCGATCGCTCCGAACGGGGCCTACGGCGTCAAAACGTTCGGCGGCATCACGCTGATGGAGTTCCACCAAGAGGGCAGGCGGCAAATCGCCAAAGGCATCGTGTACTCTGCGGCCCGGCCCGAAGTCGTCCAACACGAGCTCGTCCACGCCTATTGCCATCAGACCTTCGGCCGCGTCGGGCCCGTTTGGTATTGCGAGGGCATGGCCGAATTGGGCCGCTACTGGACGCCGGGCGACGCCGCCGTTCGGGCCGACCCGCGCGAGATCGAATACCTCCGCACCCATCCGCCGGCGTCGCTGGCCGATGTCACGTCGCCCGCCCAAACGACCGGCGATGGCTGGCAGAACTACGCCTCGCGCTGGGCGTTGTGCCATTTTCTGCGATGGAATCCGAACTACTCGCGTCAGTTCCGCCGATTTGGCCAAACGCTTCTGGCCGGCCGAGATGCAAGTTTCGAGCAGACCTTCGCCGCCAACTCCCGGGAACTTTTCTTCGAGTATCGCCTGTTCCTCGATCAGATCAGCCCGGGCTACCGCGCGGACCTGTGCGCTTGGGACTGGAAAAGAAAATTCGACGATTTGCGGCCCGGCCGGATGCGCAAAACTGGGATTACCGCGGGCCGCGGATGGCAGCCGACCGGTCTGAGCATCGCCGCCGGCGTGGTGTACGACTATCATGCCGACGGCCGGTGGCAAATTGCCGGAGATTCGATGCCGGTCGGCGCCGACGGCGACCCGCAGGGCCGCGGCCGATTGGTCGGCGCGGTGATGAATAATTATCGGCTCGGTGCGGAGTTCGAGTTGGGCTCGAAAGGCTCGCTGCAATGCGAGACCGACGGCAATCTCTATCTGCGATGCCGCACCGACTGGGGCAAACTGAACGAGGATCGCGGACAAATCGCCGTCGCGTTCCGCGTCCGACCTCCCAAGGCGGCTTGTCCCGCGGCCGACGAAAGCCGACAATAGACGGCGCCGTTCGATGGATTGCCTTGCCTTCGATTTTTTAGGCGAGACCGCCATGCATCTACGAATTCGTATCTGTTGCCGAAATCTCCCAATCCGTATTGGTGCGTGCAAGCACGCACCCTACCAAGACTGTTGCGGAAATCTCCCAATCCGTATTAGTGCGTGCAAGCACGCACCCTACCAAGACTGTTGCGGAAATCTCCCAATCCGTATT
>CAYMQL010000445.1:1969-3153 GCA_964392255.1 uncultured Planctomycetaceae bacterium
AGTGCGTGCAAGCACGCACCCTACCAAGACTGTTGCGGAAATCTCCCAATCCGTAGGGTGCGTGCTTGCACGCACCTGATTTCACTGCTCGCCGTTCTGCTGCCGGCCGTCGCCGCGCAGGGCCAAGGCCGCGACCCCTGGGCCGAGGCTCGGTCGCAAATGGTCGAACACGAAGTAGTCGCCGCCGGCGTCAAAGACGCCCGGGTGTGCGACGCCATGCGGGCCGTCCCCCGGCACGAGTTCATTCCCAACGCCCTGCGACGCTACGCCTATCTCGACGCGGCCGTTCCGATCGGCGAGGGCCAGACGATTTCGTCGCCCTTCATCGTCGCCTACATGACCGAGCAACTCCATCCGATGCCGAACGACAAGGTTCTGGAGATCGGCACCGGCAGCGGATACCAGGCGGCCGTGCTCAGTCCTCTTGTAAATCAGGTCTATTCGATCGAGATCGTCGAACCGCTTGGCCGGCGGGCCGGGCGAACGCTACGCCGACTGGGCTATAAAAACGTCGAAACAAAAATCGGCGACGGCTATCAGGGCTGGCCCGAACACGCTCCCTTCGACAAAATCATCGTTACCTGTTCGCCGGAAAAAATCCCCAAACCGCTGGTCGAGCAGCTTCAAGAGGGCGGCCGGCTCGTGGTGCCCTTGGGCAAACGCTACCAACAAACGCTGTATCTGTTCACCAAGGTCAATGGCGAACTTCAGGCCGAACCCTTGCAGCCGACCTTCTTCGTGCCGATGGTGGGCCTTGCCGATCGCGAGCGGGCCGACGACCCCGGCGCCGCCCTGCCCGTGCTGGTCAACGGCGACTTCTCGGAAACCGCGGGCGATCAGCCGGCCGGTTGGTATTACCTTCGCCAGGCCAAGGTCGAGCAGGACGAACACGCGCCCGGGGGCCGTTGCCTCGTGCTACACAACGATTCGCCCGGCCGTTCCGCGCAGGCATTGCAAGCGATTGGCATCGACGGGCGGAAGACTCGCGAAATCGTGCTGTCGTCGTTGGCCAAGGCAAAAGACCTGCGCCCCGGCTCGCTGCCCGAGCAGACGCCGTCGTTGTCGATCGCCTTTTTCAACGCCGACCGGCAGCCGATCAGCCGCCAGAGCGTCGGGGCGTGGTCGGGCAGCTTCGATTGGATCGAAGAGAGCCGGCGGATTCGAGTCCCGCCTGCCGCCCGGCT
>CAYMQL010000446.1:0-3144 GCA_964392255.1 uncultured Planctomycetaceae bacterium
GCCAATTTTGCGCAGCCCAGCCCCCGGCTATTGATCAAGCCTTGAATCTCGGTTTGAAGAGCCTCTCCCCTCTCCCCTTTCCACTCTCCACTACTTTCCGCGAAGGATCGCCGTCATGTTCTTCTTGTACGCTTCGACGCCGGGCTGGCCGTAGGGATTGATGCCGACCAGTCGGCCCTCGACCACGGTGGCCAGCATCAGCATTTGGAACAATTGGCCGAGCGAGCCTTCGTCGAGCCGGGGTAGGCGGATGGTGGCCGTGGGGCGATGGTCTTCGGCATAGGCCTGATTCGTGCCGGCATAGGCCGCGCGGAGCAACTCGGGCAGCGTCTTGCCGGACAGCGCGTTCAGCTTGTCCTGGTCGAACTCCGAGGGCTCAATTGCCACGGGATCGCGGGCCGCGTGTTCGACGACGAGATTGGTGATCAGCTTGTCGCGGCGGCCCTCTTGATGCTGCTGGCCGCGGGAGTGCAGGTCGCGGGTGTTGACCACGGTCAGAGGCGTTGCGCCTTGGCCGTTTTTGCCGAGGCTTTCGGAGAGCAATTGGTCGTACCAGAGTCCGACTGCTTCGAGGCCCTTGCCCCAGGTGGAAAGCACGCGGATGGTGGCCCCGCGGCGGGTTTCCATCAGCCGGGCGGCGCCCACGTAGTCGAGCACGGGATTCTCCGACGGCGGCGCGGTGCGGAATCGCTCGTTCATCGCCGCCGCGCCTTCCAACAGATGCTCGACGTCGAGGCCCATGACGGCCGCGGGCAGCAGCCCGACGGCGCTGAGGATCGAGAAGCGGCCGCCGACGCCTTCGGGAATCGGGAAGATGCTCTGACAGCCCAACGCATCGGCCAGGTCGCGGAGTCGGCCCGAGCCGCCGGTGATGGGAATGACGCGGCGGCGGAGTTTTTCCTGGTCGCCGCCGCAGCTCTTGCGCAGGGCTTCGAGGAACACTCGGAAGGCGACGGCGGTTTCGATCGTGCCGCCGCTCTTGCTGATGACGATAATGCCCCAATCGTCGCTGCCCTCGACCAGATCGAGCAGGCCTTGCAGCGAGTCGTTGTCCAGATTGTTGCCCTCGAAATAGATTCGCGGGCGGCCGCCGCGGCGCTGGCGGGAAATTTCGTTGTGGTACGGATGGCAACAGGCCTCGAACAGCGCTCGGGCGCCCATGTACGAACCGCCGATGCCGAGGACCAGCACGCGATCGACCTCCTTGGCCAGCCGGTCGCCGGCTTCGACGATTTGATCCAGAAGCGGGCGTTCTTCGTTCATCAGACGATCGGGCAGATCGAGAAAGCCTGCATCCAACGGCAGCAATTCATCGGGGACCAGGTCGCCGCGCCGGTACAGGGCCAGATGGTCGAGTACGTCTTGGCGCGCGGCGGCCAGCCGCGGAGCGAGCCACTTCAGGTCGGCCTCGACCAAGCCCGTCTGCTGGACAAACGCCGGGGCATCGGCCGGCGCAATCAATGCGGAATAATCGTAGCGGAGCGGTTCGAGCGGTTTCATGGTTGGGGGCGAGGGGTAGAGGGAAAGGATGAAGGATGAAGGATGAAGGATGAAGGATGAAGGATGAACAAAGGCGGATTACGAGCAGGCGATTCAAAATTCATCATTCAGCATTCATCGTTCAGCATTCGCCATTCCCCCCCTTTCTTCGCTGACGGGCTTTTGTTACCGTGAAATATTCTATCGAGACAAGCGAGAAAAAAAAGGAGCCCGATGATGGACCTTCAAGGACTGGTGCGCGATCTGAAGACGTCCAATAAGTCTAAAATCGTGATGCTGGTGGCCGATGGACTGGGTGGACTGCCCATCGAGCCGGGCGGTCCGACCGAGTTGGAGGCGGCGAAAACCCCCAACTTGGACGCTTTGGCCGTGCACGGCGTTCAGGGGTGCATGTATCCCATCGCGCCGGGCATTACGCCGGGCAGCGGGCCGGGACACTTGAGCCTTTTCGGATACGACCCGGTCAAACACCTGATCGGCCGCGGGGCGTTGGAGGCGACCGGCGTCGGTTTCAAGCTCGGCCCGAAGGACGTGGCCATTCGCTGCAATTTCTGCACGCTCGACGCGGCGGGCAACATCTCGGACCGCCGGGCCGGACGCATCCCGACCGAAGAGAGTTCGCCGTTGGCTCTCAAGCTCCGCGCGGTGAAGATTCCGGGCGTCGAGGTCTTTGTTGAGCCGGTCAAGGAGCATCGGTTCGTGGTGGTGTTGCGCGGCGAGGGGCTCGGCGGCCATGTGGCCGACACCGATCCGCAGAAGACCGGCGTGCCGCCGTTGGCCCCGATACCGCACGACGAGGCCAGCCGCCGCACCGCCGAAGTGGCCGGGCAGTTCGTGGCCCAGGCCCAAAAGATTCTGGCCGGCCAGCCCAAGGCGAACGGCCTGACGATGCGCGGCTTCTCGGCCGCGCCGGTCATCCCGAGCTACGAAGAGGTTTATGGATTAAAGGCGGCGGCGATTGCCGTGTATCCGATGTACCGAGGCCTGGCCCAACTGGTCGGCATGGAAGTGGTCGGCGCGCCGGCGACGCTTTCGGACGAGATCGACGTGTTGGAGACGGCGTGGAACGATTACGATTTCTTTTTTGTCCACTTCAAGTACACCGACAGCCGCGGCGAGGATGGCAATTATGCGGAGAAGGTGCGGATGATCGAGCAGTTCGACGCGGTTGTGCCGCGGGTTGTTGGGCTGAAACCGGCGGTGTTGATCGTCACCGGCGATCACAGCACGCCGGCGCGGCTGGCCGGGCACAGTTGGCATCCGGTGCCCACGCTGTTGGTATCCGAGACGTGCCGGCCCGACGGTCTGACGGCCTACGGCGAGAAGCACGCCATCCACGGCGGTCTGGGCCACTTTCCCGGCGTCGCGCTGATGCCGCTGGCGATGGCCCACGCGGAACGGCTCGGTAAGTTCGGGGCATAGCAGAGAGGCGAGAGATCAGGGGCCAGGGGTCAGGGGAAAATAGCCGGGGGCGAACGGCTCCCGGAGCGGAATCGCCACGCCACACACTTTCCGGGAGCTGTTAGCTCCCGGCTATTTTGAAACGACATTACTTACCTGAGACGCAATAAACGATTTGTGATATAGGCACCTGCACTTTCTGAACAAATGACTTACATTACATGGCCAAGGTCATAAGACGTC
>CAYMQL010000447.1:0-3142 GCA_964392255.1 uncultured Planctomycetaceae bacterium
GGAGCTGTTAGCTCCCGGCTATTCTCATTCAACATTGCTTTCCTGAGACGCAATATACTCTAATCCGTAATCCCTATCCCCGCAGTTGCCCCGAGCCATAGGCCACGTATTTGTAACTGGTCAGCTCGTTGATGCCGCAGGGGCCGCGGGCGTGAAACTTGTCGGTGCTGATGCCGATCTCGGCGCCCAGGCCGAACTCGCCGCCGTCGTTTAGCCGCGTGCTGGCGTTGATCATTACGGCCGAGCTGTCGATCCGGGCCGCAAATTGCCGAGCGGAGTCCAGATCGCGGGTTACGATGGCCTCGGTATGCTGCGAGCTGTAGCGGTTGATGTGCTCGATAGCCTCGTCGAGCGAGTCGACCACCTTGCACGAGATAATCGGGCCGAGGTACTCGGCGGCAAAATCCTCTTCAGCGGCCGGCTTGGCCGAGGGCAGCAGGTCGCACGTCCGCCGGTCGCCGCGAATTTCGATGCCGCGATCCCTCAACGCTTTGCCAATCCGCGGCAGCAGCGCGGCGGCCGCCGCAGCGTGGACCACCAGCGACTCGGCCGCGTTGCAAACGCCCATCCGCTGACATTTTGCATTGACCACGATCCGTTCGGCCATCTCCGGGTCGGCCGATGGGTCGACGTACACGTGGCAGTTGCCGGCAAAATGCTTGATGACGGGCATTCGGGCCTCTTCGCTCACACGGCGGATCAGACTTTCGCCGCCGCGCGGAATGCACAGATTGATGTACTCGGGCATTCGGAGCAAATGGCCCACCGCGGCCCGGTCCGGCGTGGCGACCAATTGCACGGCGTCGGGCGGGAGGCCGGTTTCGGCGGCGGCCTCGGCCAGGATTGCCGCGACGGCCGCGTTCGAATGCGCGGCCTCTTTGCCGCCGCGCAGGATCACGGCGTTGCCGGCCTTGACGCACAATGCGGCGGCGTCTGCCGTAACGTTCGGCCGCGATTCGTAAATGAAAAATACCACGCCCAGCGGCACCCGCACTTTTTGAACCTCTAACCCATTGGGCCGGATGGAACTCGATATGATCTCTCCGATCGGCTCGGGCAACGAGGCGACTTGGTCGAGCATTCGAACCATGTCGGCGATACGCGGGGGCGTCAGCCGCAACCGGTCGACCGCAGCGTCCGACAGCCCGAAGCTGGGGGCAGCCTCAAGGTCGCGTCGATTGGCCTCGGCCAATGCCTCCGATCGTTCGGCAAACAGCCGGCCGGCCCGGCGAAGCCAATTTTGTTTCTGATCGCCCGTGACGACGGTCAACTGGGCGGCTGCCCTCTGCGCCCGTCGGGCCAGGTCCAGACAGTATTCGTGCAGATCATTGCTCACGGCGTTTACCTCTTGATGCAAACCCACCCATAGAAGTATCCTCAACGTCCGCCGGCAAGTCAACGCCGATTCGGACGACCGATTCACGCGGGGTGCATTCCGCACTTTGTACTGCGAAAGTCGCCACATTGTCTATGCAAGCCCTTCGGGCTAAGCACCGCAGCGCAAAGTGCGGAATGCACTCATTCGGACGACCGAGGCATCGAACAACGAATCTTACGGTTTCAGGCCGCCGGCGGCTTGAAACAGCAACAAGGCCTGACGGACGGCCGCAACGTCGTGAACGCGCAGGACGTGGACCTTTTGTCGGGCCAACGACAGCGACACCCCGATGGTGCCGGCAATCCGGTCGGGAAGAATAAGGGGGGCGGGCGACGGGGGGAGGGAAGCGGGGGGCGGACTCTGCGGAGTTTCCGGCGCAGCGGCGGCATCGACCAGAAAGCGTTTTCGCGAATGGCCGACCAGCACGGGACAACCCAACTCGTGCAGACGCCATGCCTCGGCCAGCAGACGCAGATTGTGCGCCGTGGTCTTGCCAAACCCGATGCCGGGGTCCAACGCGATGCGGTCCGACGCGATGCCGGCGGCAATGGCAGCGTCGCGGCGTTGTTTAAGCCAAGCTAGCACCTCCGCCACAACGTCGGCGTAGGCCGGTTCGTCTTGCATGGTTCGCGGCGTGCCCTGCATGTGCATCAAACAAACGCCGCAGCCGGCTTCGACGGCCAGCGGCATCATGGCCGAGTCGCCGCAGAGCGCAGTCACGTCGTTGATGATTTCCGCGCCAGCGTCGAGGGCATAGCGGGCCACGAGCGCTTTCGACGTGTCGATCGAGACCGGTACGGCGGTTTGCTTACACAAAGCGCCGACTACGGGCATCACGCGGCGCAGCTCTTCTTGCACATCGACCGGCTGGGCATAAGGCCGGGTGCTCTCGCCGCCAACGTCGAGAATGTCGGCGCCCTCGGCGGCCAAGCGCAGCCCATGCTCGATCGCGGCCTCGGCGTCGAAACAGTGGCCCGCGTCCGAAAAACTGTCGGGCGTGACGTTGATAATGCCCATCAACAGGGGAATTTCGCCGGCGGCAAGCGTGCGCGTGCGGAGTCGCCAGTAGGAAGCGAGGGTTGGGTCGGCGGCGGACATGCCCGGTAGTCTAGCAGATTGCGGCATTAGCCGCAGCAGGCCGCCGGTTCCGAAACGCCCAATTCGCGAGAGACTCCGTCAATCACCTCGGCGTCGATTTGTGCAAGTTGTTGGCCGGCGCCGGCCAACAGGGCCAAATCCGCCAGCCGGGCGGCGCGCCGCGGCACGCCCTGCGAAAGCGCATGCAATCGTTCGACGGCCGACTCGGTAAAAACCGGCGACTCGCAACCGGCTTGGGCTAGAAGAACGCGAAGAAACTCCGCCGTATCGGCGACGGCCCACGGTTCAAGGTCGATGCGCAGATCGGCCAGTTCGCTCAGCCGCGGACCAAGCCGCGCCGCTGAACCGTCGCGGCCAGCCAACACGATGCTTAGCGGGGCCTCGGGCGACGGATCGAACTGGGCCAGCCGCGCGACGTGCTGCAATACGGCGGCATCGGCCTCGTCGGCGTCGTCGAGCAACACGACGGCCGCGAGACGCTGATAGCGGCACTCGACGAGCCGGTCGCAAACGGACCGCCAAAGCGCCGGCAGCGGCTGCGCTGGGTCGAGGCTCATTCCCCAACCGGTCGCCAATTGCCAGAGCATCTCGGCGGGTTCAAGGCCCAGCAAGCTGAGTTTGGCCGCAGGCTCGCCGCGTCGGCGGAGTTGCGCGGCGAACACTTCG
>CAYMQL010000448.1:0-3135 GCA_964392255.1 uncultured Planctomycetaceae bacterium
AACCACCCTTATCAACCGTCATGGACTCGCCGTTCTCGCCCCCCGCCTCAACAACTGGTCATTCCCAAACCGACTTAATCCGCTACAATGAGCGTTTCGACCGAATCGCAGTTTATAGTCCCCAGAGTTCCAACATGGCAAAGAGCAAAAAGAAAGCCGAGGTCGTGTTTTTGGTCTGCAAAGAGACCGGCGACTACAACTACACCATCCGACGCAAGCCGGGCGGCGAGAAATTGTCGCTCAACAGGTACTGCCCGCGTCTGCGGAAGCATACCGAACACACCGAAAAGAAGAAATAGCGGCAAGCGGTCGTAATCAGTTGCCAGTCATCCGTTGTCAGTTGTCGGTTCCGTGTTGTCGGGGCATTCGAACAACTGAAAACCGATGACTGACAACTGAAAACTGACAACTGGTGCTCATGTCCAAGCGTTGGCGCATCCACCCGCACGATCCGGCCCGCATCGCGACCCTGCAACGTGCGGCAGACATCCCGGCCGTCGTCGCCGAATTGCTGATCTGCCGCGGCGTGTGCGATCCCGTCGCCGCCCGCGATTTTCTCGATCCAAAACTCTCCGCCCTGCGCGATCCCGAGCTGCTGCCCGGCTGCCGGCTCGCTGCCGAGCGGTTGCACGCCGCGGCGGCCAACCGCCGACGCATCGTCGTCTACGGCGACTACGACGTCGACGGCATGACCGGCACGGCGATCCTCTGGCTGTGCCTAAAACTGCTTGGGGCCGAGGTTCGCTACTACATCCCCAATCGCATCGACGAGGGCTACGGTCTGAACTCCGAGGCCGTCCGCGCGCTCGCCGCCGAAAAAGCCGAACTGCTGGTGACTGTCGATTGCGGTATCGGCAGCGTCGCGGAAGCCGCCGTCGCTCGAGAGCTTGGCCTCGAACTGATCGTCACCGACCACCACGAGCCCGGCCCCCGGCTGCCCGACGCCGCGGCCATCGTCCACCCTCGCCTGCCCGGCGGCAATTATCCGTTCGGCGAGTTGAGCGGCTCCGGCGTCGCAATGAAGCTGGCCTGGGCCATCTGCCAACAGGCCAGCGGCGCGAAGCGCGTCGGCCCGGCGATGAAAGATTTTCTGGTGCAGGCGGTGGGCCTCGCCGCGCTAGGCACCGTCGCCGACGTCGTTCCGCTCGTGGACGAGAACCGCGTGTTGGTCCGCCACGGATTGGAAAGTCTGGCCAACGCCCCAACCCTCGGCCTGTCTGCGTTGATGCAAGTCGCCAACATCATCCCGCGCCGCCGCGCCGACGGCCGCACCCGGCTCGACGCCGAAGACCTCGGCTTTCAGATCGCCCCGCGTCTGAACGCCGCCGGACGCCTCGGTCAGCCGCAACTGGCCGTCGAACTGTTGACGACCGATCGGCCCGATCGGGCCCAAGAACTGGCCCAATACATCGACAACCTGAACGCCTCGCGCCAGACGCTCGAACGCAGCATCCATCTGGCCGCCGCCAAACAGGCCAAAGAATCGTTCGACCCGGTCGACGACGCCGCGCTGGTGCTGGCCGACCGCGGCTGGCATCCCGGCGTAATCGGCATCGTCGCCGGCCGCCTGGCCGACCGCTTCCATCGGCCCGTGGTGATGATCTCCTGGGACAAAGCCGGACTGCGGCCCGGCATCGGCTCGGCCCGCAGCGTTCCCGGCTTCGATCTGCACGCAGCCTTGGCCGAGTGCGACGAGTTTCTTCTGGCCCACGGCGGGCACGCCGCGGCCGCCGGCTTGAAAATCGAGGAGCATCAGATCGAAGGCTTTCGCGGCGCGTTCTGCGAGGTGGCCGCCTCGCAGATTTCTCAGGCCCAGCGCATCGCCGAGTTGTTTGTCGACGTCGAAGCGCCCTTTTGCGCCTTTACGCTCCAAACCGTCCAACAAGTCGAGCAACTAGCCCCCTTCGGGCAAGGCAACTCGCGCCCGCTGTTATGCACCACCGGCGTAGAGCTCGTCGAACCGCCGAAACCGCTCGGCACCAGCGGCCACCATCTGGCCATGCGCCTCCGGCAACACGACGTAACGCTTCGGGCCGTGGCCTTCGGCGGCGGCGACTGGGCCGGCGAGCTGGCCGCTCTCAACGGACCGCTGGACGTGGCCTTCCGCCCGGTCATCAACAGCTTCCGCGGCCGCCAAAGCGTCGAGCTCCATCTGGTCGACTGGCGGCCGACGACCGCAGAGCGGTATTAGAGACTCCTCAAAAAAACAGCCGAGTCCCTTCCAACTCGCAGAATGTACGAAGTGCGTCATTGACGCGGCCAGAAAATGCCCGCTACCTGTACACGTCGCGGCGATGCCCGATCCGCAGCACGCGAACTTCGCTGTCCAGAATCGCATAGATGACCCGGTAGTCGCCCACGCGAAACTTTCGCAGACCTGCCCACTTGCCCTTCAGCATGGGAAAAGAATCGGCCTTATGCGCAAGGTCCTTTTCGATCCGGGCCAAGATGCGCCGAGCCTCGGCCTTGCTCAGCCGGGCCAGATCGCCGGAGACAGAGCTCTTGTAAGCGACGCTATAGACCAAGCTTCTTCCTCAACTCCTTGCCGGAGATCGTCGCGTCGGTTTGGTCGTGCAAACGATCCAAAGCAATTTGCAGATCGGCGTAGTCCTCAAGATAGAACTCGAGGGCCTTTTGGACGATGTAGGACCGGGGCCGATCCGTCGCGCCGGCGATCCCGTCCAACTGCTGGGCCAGGTCGTCGGGAAGCCGCACCGAAATCGCTGTACTCATCGCGCATCTCCTGTAATCACTGTATTACAGTGTACGCCATGATGGCGCCAAGGACAAGGCCGCCCCTCTAAAAACGAAAAACGGGGCGGCAGACGAACTGCCGTCCCGATATTCTTGCCCAACCTCGCGCGGAACGTGAGGAGTACAGTCCGCTAAAATACGTCGGCGATGAAGTGATGGCCTTGGTGGTAGCGCGTGCCCGTGTGCCGATCGCCGTTGCACCCCATCGGGAAAAGCTGATGCTCTTTGATGTTCTTGTCGGCCCGGTGCTGCGGATAGAAGTTTTGCCACTGCTTGTGGTACACCGGAACCCGCATTTCCGGCGGATACCGATGGTAGAGGTCTTCGCTGCTCCGGTAATAATCCGCGCCCCAGTAGTTCTGCGGATAGTACACGTACGGA
>CAYMQL010000449.1:0-3127 GCA_964392255.1 uncultured Planctomycetaceae bacterium
GACCCCGGCTTGCGGACGGTTGCGACGAGCCGTCTGAAGCGTCAGCCTACGCATATTCCCGCACGCGTCGGCCGATCGCCTCGCCCAGCGCGTGGCTGACGCTGGCGATGGGAATGCGGTCAAAAACCTGTTGGAAGAAGCCGGCGACGATCATGCGGACCGCCTCGTTGCGGGTCAAGCCGCGGCAGCAGGCGTAAAAGACCTGCTCGTCGTCAACCCGGCCGGCCGTGGCCCCGTGCGAGCATTTGACGTCATCGGCCTCGATCTCCAGGCCGGGAATCGAATCGGCCCGGGCGTCTTCGGAAAGAATCAGATTGTCGTTGCGCTGATAGCCGTCGGTCTTCTGTGCGTCGGGGTCCACTTTGATCATGCCGCGCCAAACCAGCCGCGATTTGTCCTGCAACGCGCCTTTGTAGAGCAGGTCGCTTTTGCAATGCGGTGCCTGGTGGTGTTGCAGCGTGTGATAGGAGAGGTGCTGCTTGCCCTCGGCGAACATCACGCCGTTGACCTCGGCATTGGCGCCCGGCCCGACCAGGGCAACGTGCTGATTTACCTTGGCTAGCCGGCTGCCCAGGGCGCCGATGGTCCATTGCAGGTCGGCGTCTTGTGCGACAACCGCCCGTTGATGGGCGAAATGCCAAACGCCCGTGCCCCAGTTCTGGAGATTCACATAGCGGAGCCTTGCCCGAGGACCGACGTGCATTTCGATCGCGCCGCAGTGCAAGCCGGGCGCGGCGGCGTCGAGGCTCGCCGTTTCCGACAACACCGCGGCCTCGGCGCCCTCGCCGAGTACGATCAACACGTGTCCGAGATCGACCTTGCCGGGCGAAAGCGCGGAAAGCAGATGCAGCGGCTGTTCGACGACCATGCCCGGCGGCACGTAAATCGCCGCGCCGCCCGACCAACATGCGGCGTGCAGCGCGGCGAACTTGTCGGCGCGATAATCCACCGCGGAAAACAAATATGGCCGCAACAGGTCGCCATGCTCGCGAACCAGTTGGTCGAGGCTGCCGAACAGAACGCCCTGCCGGGCCAGTTCCGGGTCAATCCGGCTGTGGCATGATGTGCCGTCGAGCGCGGCGGCGCTGCCCGACAGTTCAACGCCCTGGGTTAGCAGACCGTCTGGCACGCCCTCACCCCCGGCCCCTCTCCCAAAGGGCGAGGGGAGACTTGTTCCGCCTTCCGCCTCCCGTCCTCCGCCTTCACGCTCCAGTTCCCTCTCCCCTCTCCCCTCTCCCCTCTCCCCTTCTACAGGCAGCTCGAACCGATCGAGCCGAAATCCTCGGATATCGGTCCGCATCCATTCTTCGAGCGACCGGTCGGGCAAGGGCAACTCCTGGAACTTCGCCCAAGCCTCGCGCCGCAGCGCAGCGAGCCACTCCGGCTCCCGGCGCTCGGCCAGGAACGCCTCGAAACCCTCGGCAGTGAATCCACGAGTATCAGGCAATGCAGTCACGATAGGTCGTCATTGGGTCGTTGTTCGCCGCAACCGCCGATCGCGGCTTTGTTTTGTGTCAGAACTTCATCCTTCATCCTTCCTACTTCATCCTTCCCCTCTACCCCACGGTTCCTTCCATTTGCAGCTCGATCAGCCGGTTCATCTCGACGGCGTATTCCATCGGCAGTTCTTTGACCAGCGGCTCGATGAATCCGCTGACGATCATCGTGGCGGCCTCGGCCTCGGTCAGTCCGCGGCTGCCAAGATAAAACAGTTGCTCTTCGCCGATGCGCGAGACGCTGGCCTCGTGGCCGACCATGACGTCGGGCTCTTCGATTTCGATATACGGGTAGGTGTCGCTACGGCTTTTCGGATCGAGGATCAAAGCATCGCAGTTGACGTTGGCCTTCGAATGCTTCGCGCCCTTGCACATCCGAACCAGTCCGCGATAGCTTGCGCGGCCGCCGTTTTTCGAGATCGACTTCGAGATGATCCGCCCCGAGGTGTGCGGAGCGCAGTGGACCAGCTTGGCACCCGCGTCCTGGTGCTGGCCGGCCGAGGCGAAGGCCACCGAGAGCACCTCGCCGCGGGCGCCCGGCTCCATCATGAAGATGGCCGGATACTTCATCGTCAGGCGGCTGCCCAAATTGCAGTCGACCCATTCCACAAGCGAATCGCCGTAGGCCATCGCCCGCTTGGTGACCAGATTGTAGATGTTGTTGGCCCAATTCTGGATCGTGGTGTAGCGGACGCGGGCGCCGCGTTTGGCGACGACCTCGACGACGGCCGAATGCAGGCTTTCGGTGCTGTACATCGGGGCGGTGCAGCCCTCGACGTAATGCACTTGAGCGCCCTCGTCGACGATAATGAGCGTCCGCTCGAACTGGCCCATGTTCTCGGCGTTGATGCGGAAATAGGCCTGCAACGGAAACTCGACCTTCACGCCCTTGGGGATGTAGATGAACGATCCACCCGACCAAACGGCCGAATTGAGCGCGGCGAACTTGTTGTCGGCCGGCGGGATGATCGTGCCGAAATACTCGCGCACCAGGTCGGGATGCTCGCGGACGGCCGAGTCGGTGTCGGTGAAGATGACGCCCTGCCGGGCCATTTCCTCGCGCAGCGAACCGTAGACCACCTCGCTTTCGTACTGGGCCTTGACGCCGGCCAGCCACTTCTTTTCGGCCTCGGGGATGCCCAACCGATCAAAGGTGTTTTTGATCTCCGACGGCACCTCGTCCCATGTTTTGACTTGCCGATCGGTCGGCTTGAGGTAGTAGTAGATGTCGTCGAAATGAATTTGAATGTCGCCGCCCCAGCGCGGGACAGGCTTCGACTCGAAGATCTCCAGACTTTTCAGCCGGAACCCGCGCATCCAAGCCGGCTCGTTCTTCATCTCCGATATTTCGGCAACGATCCGCCGGTCCAAGCCCTTGCGCGACTTGAACACGTACTGCTCGTCGTTGCGAAAATCGTATTTGTTGATTTCGCCGATCGGATTGGAACGTGTTTCGGATGCCATGCTAGTGGTTAGTGGCTAGTGGCTAGTGGCTAGTGGTTAGCATGGCTACCGTACCGGCGATTGTTGTTGCGTATGAGAAAAGTTATGTCGCAAGACAATAGCCGGGAGCCAACAGCTCCCGGAATATGCGTGAATGTAACGTTTTCATTCCGGGAGCTGTTAGCTCC
>CAYMQL010000450.1:0-3110 GCA_964392255.1 uncultured Planctomycetaceae bacterium
TTGCGAGTTTTAACCCTTGCGGCTGGTGTGATCATGCTTGGAGCCGTCGCGTGGCCGCAAGCGGCTGCCGAGGGCGCCCGGGAGCGACAAGTCTGGGCGACGTCCAAGCAACCGGCCGCCGCGCGATCCAAATCCGCCGAGGACGCCAAGTCGGCTCACGAACTCCACAGCCTGCGCAAGCCGGGCCAGACCGACCGCGTCGTGGTGCGGCTCGAAACCGGCGGCCGAACCACCTTCACCGAAGGAGATAAGCCGCAGCACGAAAAAATGCGCGTGGTCTGCGATCTCGACTACCTGGAGAAGACGCTTGAAACGCCCGACTCGGGCGACGGCCTGCGGCGCAGCGTTCGCGACTATCAAAAAGTTTCGGCAACCGTGAAGGTGGGCGACGGCGAGTTCAAGCCTGCTCTGGAATGGGCGCACCATGTGATCGTTGCCGAAGCCGCCGGCCAAACGGCCGTGCTTTTTTCGCCGGTTGGCAACCTGACGCGCGACGAACTCGATGCGATCGACCTTCAGGCCAACAGCTTGCTTTTAGATCGGCTGCTGCCTGAAAAACCGGTGAAGGTCGGCGAGGCATGGCGTCATTCGGAACAACTAATGACGGCCCTGCTCGGTCTCGATGAAATCGCCGAGACTACGGTCGAAAGCGTTTTGAAAGAGGTCAAGCGCGAGGCGAATCGAACCGTCGCGCGATTCGAGCTTGCCGGCCGCGTCGAGGGCGCCGTGTGCGGCGTTTCTACAAAGATCGAACTGAAGGGAAAATATCGGTTCGACGTCGACCGCGGCCGTGTCGATTGGCTGGGTCTGTTGATCCAGGAAAATCGGCAGGCCAGTTTTGTGGCCGACGGCGTCGAGGCGGTTTCCAGCCTGCAAGTCGTCGTGACTCCGGCCCAGGAGTCCGATTCCCTGGCCGATGCGGCGTTGGCGAAGCTGCCGCTGAAATCGACGCCTGAATTGCTCTGCTTGACCTACCAATCGCCCGACGGCCAGTGGCAATGCCAGTACGACCGCCGTTGGCATCTTTTGCCGCGTCATCCGAAAGATTCTGCGGCCGTCATGCGGCTGATCCATCGCGGGGCGCTTGGCGGGCAGTGCAATCTCTCGTCGCTGCCGCAGGGCGACCCGCAGAAAATGGTCTCGCTCGAAGAGTTCCAGGAAGACGTAAAAAAGGCATTGGGAGAGAGCTTTGGCGCGCTGGTCGCGGCCCGGGAGTCGCCGAACAAAGCGAACTGCCGCGTTTATCGGGTCGCGGCCGAGGGCGAATCTTCGGATATCCCTGTGCGATGGATTTACTATCTCGTCGCCGATTCGCAGGGGCGTCGGGCGGCTCTGACGTTCAGCGTCGAGCAGAGGCTGCTGGAATCCTTCGCCGACGCCGATAAGGCGATGATCGATTCGCTGCGATTTTCGGACGGCGCGCAGAAGCAAGCGGAACAAGACCGCCGCGCCGAGATGGTTGAATCTCGGGAAAAAGATGTCGCAGCGCAATAGCGCGCATTTCTCGCCGCCGTTTATTGACAGTCAGATAAGTAATGTCGCATAGCCGGGAGCTAACAGCCCCCGGAATGTGTGTGGATTGGCGGCCACGCTCCGGGAGCTGTTAGCTCCCGGCTATCTCGATGCGACGTTACTTACCTGATGCGCAATAAACAAAGCGCGTTGTCGGCAGTTTTTCCCGTGTGGCGAGAGGCCGGCAGGCGCATCGGCCGCTTGTGTTGCGCAAAAAAAACGCCGCGTTGTCCTTTGGCGGAGCAACGCGGCTCTGGCTCAAACTTCCCGCCGATTGCGACTGGATGCGTCGCTGCGAGACGAGCGAAGGTCAGGCGTGCTTCTGCACAAGCCGTGGAGTCGACCTTGGCTCACGCTAATGGGTTGGCACCTCCGTCGGAATAGCTGGCGAGAAGTTCGATACGCGATAGTTCGTTCACCAACACTATCGGCAAATCCCGGCTTTGCCTTGCGGCCGAATCGCCGAGAATTGGGGACGGTCCCAATTTTCGTGTCCACCAAAGACGAACTGCATCCGTTCGCCTCCGCCATTATGCATTATACCTCAGCCGCCTCCGCCGGAGCGAATTTCGGCCGCTTGGAATACGCTGCGCATGGCGTCTCCCGCTTGTGGGGGTCTTGCTGTCTGGCTATTGTTGAAAATTGCCGCTTGAGGGGGTCATCGCGGCAGACTACGATAGAAGCTATAGGTGAATCATCATGCTGCACGGTCTGAAAGTGGTCGTCGTGTTGCCGGCGTACAAGGCCGAACAGACCTTGGCCCAGACGGTCGGCGAATTGCGGCGCGACGTGGTCGACGAGATCATCCTGGTCGACGACGCCAGCAGCGACGCGACTGTCGAGCTGGCCAAGAATTTGGGGCTGCGCGTTTTTGTCCATGCCCGAAACCTCGGCTACGGCGCGAACCAAAAGACCTGTTACCGCGAGGCGCTTCGGCTGGGGGCCGACATCGTCGTGATGCTGCACCCGGACTACCAGTACGATCCCCGCCTGGTGACGGCCATGGCGGCCATGATCGCGTCGAAGGCCTACGACGTGGTCATCGCCTCGCGCATCCTGGGCAACGGGACGCTGCAAGGCGGAATGCCGCTCTACAAATACGTGGCCAATCGTGCGCTGACCTTCTTCCAGAATCTGCTGCTTGGCGCCAAGCTGTCGGAGTATCACACGGGCTATCGGGCTTTTTCCCGCGCCGCCTTGGAGCGATTGCCCCTGCTGGCGAACTCGGACGACTTTCTGTTCGACAATCAGATGTTGGCCCAGTCGGTCGCCTTTGGGCTGAAGCTTGGCGAGATTAGTTGCCCGACGCGGTATTTTCCCGAGGCCAGTTCGATCAATTTCCGCCGTTCGGTGGTCTACGGCTTGGGCGTTGTGGCCACGAGCGTCAAGTATCGCTTGTGGAAGTGCGGTCTGATCCGCAGCCGCGTGTTCAGTTCGAGCCCCACGCTACGGCTGTTGCCGACGTATTACGAGTCGGGCGAAGCGGAGAGCGCCGCCCGCAGGAATTGGCCCGTGTAGTTGCCATCGACCGCGGCGATTTGTTCGGGCGTGCCGACGGCCACCACCTGTCCGCCGGCGTCGCCGCCTTCGGGGCCGAG
>CAYMQL010000451.1:0-3110 GCA_964392255.1 uncultured Planctomycetaceae bacterium
GGCGCCGGCCTCGGCCAGCCGCATTCCCATGTTGCCCATCGCGCTGAAATACGGACCGATTTTGACCGCCAGCGGGATCGAGATCGATTGTTTCACGGCGGCCACGAGATCGAGGTAGCGCGACTCGACGTCGCGGCCGGTCATCTCCAGATCGGCGGCGACGAAGTAGATGTTCAGCTCCAGGGCGTTGGCCCCGGCGTCCTGCATCATCTTGGCATAGCGAACCCAGCCGCCTTTGCTTGATCCGTTCAGGCTGGCGATGATCGGCATCGTCACGGCCTTTTTCGCCTTGGCGATGGTTTCGAGGTATTCGTCCGGCCCGGAGCGGTAGTCTTCCCATTCGGGAAAATACGTCAGGGCCTCGGCGAAACTCTCGGTGCCGAACTCGCTGGCCTTGGCTAAATCCTCGGCGTCGTGTTCGATTTGTTCTTCGAACAACGACGGCAGCACGGCGGCCGCCGCGCCGGCCTGTTCGAGCCGCTGCAACCGCTCGACCTCGCCGCTCAGCGGGCAAGCGGAGATGACCAGCGGGCTTTTCAGTTTCAGACCGAGATAGGTCGTACTCAGGTCGACGCTCATGCTTATACCTCCCGTGTAAGTTTTTCCCGCCTGAAATCGCAAGAGACTCGATTTCTTTCGGCGGGCTCATTCTTTGGAAAAAAGTTCGTTTGGATTATACCCGTCGAGACAAGTTTTGGGTAGGGTTCGTGCTTGCACGCACGCAAAATCACTATTTGCATAACGAGGCATGATTAAGGTGCGTGCAAGCACGCACCCTACGAGTTTTGTTACGCCCGTGGAAAGCTATTCCTCCAAGTAACGCCGTATGAGCCGCATGTTCTCCGGCGGGGTTTCCAGCGGCATTGCGCCGGTGCCCATCACGCAATTCGGCCGGCCGCCGGTGATTGCCAGCACGCGATCGACCCCGCGATAGATGCGCTGCGGGTCATGGCAGGCGACTTCGGACGGGTCGAGATTGACCCGCACCTTAACGTGCGGATGCGTGCGAGCCACGCGCTCGACGAACGCCGCCTGATCGGTCTCGACATTGCAAACCAGATAACCTGTGCCGGTCGAGAGCAGGCCGTCGAGGATCGGATAGGTGTTGCCGCCCATGATGCACGGCACGGGATGGCCCACGCACTCCGCCGCCACGGCAAGGATCCGCCGCAAGGCGGGCAGTTCCAACTCATGGAACTGCCGCGGCGAGAGGATGGGCGGGGCGGCGGCCGATTCGAAGAACGCCACGTCCAGCCCTGCCGCCTTGACCGCCCGGCACAAGACCGCCTGGTTTTCGGCCAGGCGCATCAGCAGCCGAGCGGTGTCGTCCGGGCGCAACGCCGCGTCGAGGCACAGGTCGTTGATTCCCCGCAGATTAAACGCGATGGAAAACGGCCCGGCCACGGGGATGCGCACATCGGCCTCGGGAAACTCGCGTTTCAGCCGCTGGCCGACCGAGAGAACCATGGCGATGCGTCCGTCGCGTTCGGGGTCGAAGGGCTTGATATCCAGCCCCTCTTCCAGAGTGCGAAGCAGCGGTTTGTGGATCGCCGGAATGCCGTCGCCTACGATCGGTTCAATCTTCGCCCCGTAGGCCTCGGCCTCCAGGTTGTAAATGTCGATCCCGACGACGATCACTTCCTGGCGGTACTCGAGGTACGCGCCGCGATGGCCGGCGAACATCAGTTCGGGGTCGCGCGAAACTTCCCACGGCGTTCGCCCGACAAACCGGGCGGCGTGTTCGTAAACGACGGGAGTAAAGCCGATTTTCATGTTTTGACACTCGGCAGCCTGTGTGCGCCGCGGTTTGTGGGGCGGTACGGAATTTTGCGTCAGGTCATCACCAGCCCGCGAAATCCCCGGCAAACAGTCCCATTTTCGCTGACACGAAAATTGGGACAGTCCCTATGCTTTGGCGTTGGCCGCGTCTTCTTCCGCCGTGTCGTTCGTCGCCCGGTCCACGCCGGCCAGTTGTTCGTAGAAATGGTAACGCTTGTCGATATCGCGCTGGCCGAGCTCGAGCAGCCGGGCCGATTCTTGCGGTTTGGCCCGTTCGAGGATGCGGAAGCGGGCCTCGCTCAGCGCGAAATCTTTGAACGCGCCTTCGGGCTTTTTGCTGGCCAACTGGAACGGATGGGCCTCGTCGCGCGGATCGAAGCTGTACAGCGGCCAGTAGCCGCAGGCCACGGCGTCTTTCTGGATCTTCATGCCTTGCTGCATGTTGATGCCCCAGTTGATGCAGTGCGAGAAGGCGATCAACAGCGACGTGCCGCGGTACGACTCGGCCGCACGAATCGTGCGCAGGGCGTGCATCGGGTTCGCGCCCAGCGAGATCGAGCCGACGAACACGTTGCCGTACGACATGGCGATCATGCCGAGGTCTTTTTTGCAGCCGGGCTTTCCGGCGGCGGCGAATTTGGCGACGGCTCCGCGGAAGGTCGATTTCGAGGCCTGGCCGCCCGTATTCGAGTAAACCTCGGTATCGAGGACGAGGATGTTCATATCGCGGCCGGAGGCGAAGACGTGGTCCAACCCGCCGAACCCGATGTCGTAGGCCCAGCCGTCGCCGCCGAAGCTCCAGATGCTCTTGCGGATCAGAAATTCGGACGACGCGAGCAGATTCTTGGCGTCCGGATTGGCGATCGATGCCAGCCGCTTGTTCAGCTCGGCCACGTTGGCTCGCTGCTTGGCGATTTCCTCGTCGGTTTCCTGCTGGTTGTTGATCAAGGCGCCGACGAGTTCGTCGCCCAACTGTCCGGCCAGCCGCCGGAGCAATTCCTTGGCATACTCGGTCTGCTGGTCGACGGCCAGACGGAAGCCGAAACCGAACTCGGCACAATCCTCGAACAGCGAGTTCGACCACGCCGGGCCTTGGCCCTGGCGGTTGACGCTGTAGGGCGTACACGGCAGGTTGCCGCCGTAGATCGACGAGCAGCCCGTGGCGTTGGCCACCAGCATCCGGTCGCCGAAGAACTGGGTCAGCAGCTTAACGTAAGGCGTCTCGCCGCAGCCGGCGCAGGCGCCGGAGAACTCGAAGAGCGGCACAGAACTCACCGAACCATTTATCGTCTCCTGATTGAACTTTGTGAGATCGACGTCTGGGATCGGGA
>CAYMQL010000452.1:0-2718 GCA_964392255.1 uncultured Planctomycetaceae bacterium
GCTTCTCGAAAAAGCTCTTTCGGGTCGGGCTGACGTTGGCGTTTTCAATTTCGGCTAGTTGGCGCAGCGCGGCCTCGTGGTCGGGCGTCAAGGTTTTTGGCACTTCGACGTGTACCTGGACGTGCAGATCGCCGCGGCCGCGTCGGCGCGGGTCGGGCATGCCCCGGCCTTTCAGCGTGAACGTCTCGCCGTTCTGCGTGCCGGCCGGTATCGTCACGGTCTCGCGCCCGTCGAGGGTGGGCACCTCGATCGTCGCGCCCAGGGCCGCCTGCGGATAATTGATCGGCACCTGGCAGAGCAGATGCTGGCCGTGCCGTTGAAACAGCGGATGCTCGGCTACGCGGATGAAGCAGTAGCAGTCGCCCGGCGGACCGCCGTTCGGGCTCGGCTCGCCTTCGCCGGCCAGACGCAATTGGGTGCGGTCGTCAACGCCGGCGGGCACCTCGACCTTGCGCGTGATCTTCGCCTGCACATAGCCCGAGCCGCGGCACGCGCCGCACGGGTCGCGGATGGTCTGCCCGCTGCCGTGGCACGAAGGGCAAGTGGTCTGGATCGAAAAAATACCGGTCGATTGAACGACGCGGCCCTTGCCGCCGCAATAATGGCAGCTTTCGGGGCGAGTGCCGGGCCTGGCGCCCGAGCCGCCGCATGTTTCGCAGACGACGTGTCGCAAAAAGCGGACGGTTTTCGTCGTTCCGTGCGCGGCCTCGAGCAGATCGAGCTTCAGATCGCAGCGGACGTCGGCCCCTTTGTGGACCCGGCCGGCGTGGCCGCGGCCGCCGCCGAAGATGTCGCCGAAAATGCCGCCGCCGAGGATGTCGCCAAAGGCGTTGAAGATGTCGGAGATGTCGTGGAAGTGCGGCGCCCCGCCGCCTTCGAGTCCCGCATGACCGAAGCGATCGTACCGGGCCCGCTTCTCGTCGTGGCCGAGTATCTCGAACGCCTCGGCGGCCTCTTTGAACTGGACGATCGCCTCGTCGTTGCCCGGATTGCGGTCGGGATGATATTTCAGAGCCAATTTCCGATAGGCTTCGGAAATTTGCTCCTTCGTGGCGCTGCGCTCCACGCCCAGCACTTCGTAGTAGTCGCGTTTTTCCGCCATCGTCGCCATGGCCGGTTTGAGGGGCGATTGTTAAAGCATGTCATTGTACCGTATCCAGCCAAGAAACGGGGCCACACCTTTGGAAGGGTGGCCCAATGGCTTCATACGGCAATAGCCGGGAGCTAACAGCTCCCGGACCGTGCGCAGATACATGCCGCCACTCCGGGAGCTGTTAGCTCCCGGCTATCTTTATCTCTCTGACGTTCAACAAAAGACGTCTGTCTATCGGACGCTGCCCTCGACCATCCGCTTCTTTTTGTCTTCCTTGTTCAGATCGGTCACCAACGTCTCGGTCGTCAGCATCAAGCCGGCGATGCTGGCCGCGTTTTGCAGGGCCGAACGAACCACTTTCAGCGGGTCGATGATGCCCGCCTTGAACATGTCGACATATTTGCCGCTGTTGGCGTCATAGCCGGTGTTGGTCGGCTTCTGACTCACTTCGTCGGCCACAACCGAGCCGTCAATGCCCGCGTTGTCGGCAATCTGGCGAATGGGCATCGAGAGACAACGCAGAATAATGTCGACGCCGATCTTCTCGTCGCCCCGGGCGCTGCCGCGGGCCTTTTCGACCGCCTCGCGGCATCGAAGCAGGGCCACGCCGCCGCCGGGCACGATGCCCTCTTCGGCCGCCGCGCGGGTCGCGTGCAAAGCATCTTCGACCCGGGCCTTCTTCTGCTTCATCTCGGCCTCGGTGTTGGCGCCGACCGAAACCACCGCCACGCCGCCGCACAGCTTGGCCAGCCGCTCTTGGAACTTCTCGCGGTCGTAGTCGCTTTCGGTGTTCTCGACCTGGCTGCGAAGCTGATCGGTGCGGGCGCGGATGTCGGCCTGCTTGCCGGCGCCCTCGACAATCGTCGTGGCGTCCTTGTCAACCGTGATCTTCTTGGCCCGGCCAAGCTGCTCGAGCTCGACGTTTTCGAGCTTCACGCCCAGGTCTTCGCTAATCAGCGTGCCGCCGGTCAGCACGGCGATGTCGCCGAGCATGGCCTTGCGGCGGTCGCCGAAGCCGGGGGCCTTCACGGCGCAGATATTCAAGATGCCGCGCAGCTTGTTCACCACCAGCGTGGTCAGGGCCTCGCCCTCGACGTCCTCGGCGATGATCAACAGCGGCTTGCCCCGCTGCATCACCTTCTCCAACAGCGGAATCAGGTCGCGCAGGTTGCTGATTTTCTTCTCGTGGATCAGGATGTAGGCGTCTTCCAACAAGCAGTCCATCTCCGGGCTGCGGTTGATGAAGTAGGGCGACAGGTAGCCCTTGTCGAACTGCATGCCTTCGACGATCTCGTAGGTCGTCTCGGCGGTTTTGCCTTCCTCGACGGTGATCACTCCGTCCTTGCCCACGCGGTCCATCGCCTCGGCCAACAGATTGCCGATCGTTGGATCGTTGTTCGCACTGATCGAGCCGACGCTGGCCATCTCGTCCTTGCTGTCGACGTTCTTTTTCAACGTCTGCAAGTGGGCGATCGCGGCGTCGACCGCCCTGTCGATCCCGCGGCGGATGGCCGTCGGATTGCTGCCGGCGGCGATGTTCCGCAGCCCTTCGCGGAAGATCGCCCGGGCCAGCACGGTGGCCGTCGTGGTGCCGTCGCCGGCGACGTCCGAGGTTTTCGACGCAA
>CAYMQL010000452.1:2728-3080 GCA_964392255.1 uncultured Planctomycetaceae bacterium
CGCCCCCATGTTCTCAAAACGGTCTTCCAGCTCGATTTCCTTGCTCACCGTGACGCCGTCTTTGGTCACGGTCGGCCCGCCGAACGATTTGTCGAGGATCACGTTCCGGCCGGTCGGCCCAAGCGTGACGGCCACGACGTCGGCCAGTTTTTCCACTCCGCGAAGCATCCGCTCGCGGGCATTGTGCGCGTATAAAAGTTGTTTGGGCACTGTTGGCGTTCCTTTATTGGGGGCTGGGGACTCGGGACTGGGGACTCGGGGGCAAGGACGAAATGCCGCAAGTCGTTGCGTTGATCGTCCCTAGCCCCGAGCCCCCAGTCCCGAGCCCCTTGTGTATTGTTACTTTACCACT
>CAYMQL010000453.1:0-2700 GCA_964392255.1 uncultured Planctomycetaceae bacterium
GCACCTGATTTCACGGCAAATCCGTATTGGTGCGTGCAAGCACGCACCCTACCAAAACTAACGCCGCCAACCGCTCGCCGGCGGTTGGGCCAGCGCGTCCGAGCGTTCGCTTTCGGGCAGGATCAGTCGCGTGCCGGGCGTCAGATAGTGAAAGTCTTTGCCGAGCATGTCGCGGTTCAGATCGTAGATTTCGGCCCAGCGCGACGCTTTGCCCAACTCGTAGCGTGCGATGTTGAACAGCGTGTCGCCCTCGGTGACGGTATACGATCGGCCGCCGCGGAACGAGTTGCGCGTGCTGACGGTCGACGCGCGGTTTTGACTTTGCGTTTGCATGGCCTCGCGGCGTTCGGCCTTGGGGCACAACTCGGGATACGACTTCTCGAGCTCGGCCAGCGGCGGGGCCAAAATCAATTCGCCCGGCTTAAGCGCCTCGTCGCTCGCGCCGGCGTGGCGATTGAACTGGTCGAGGGCTTTGAAATACGCGCCCGTGCCGTAGAGCCGCTCGGAAAGGGTCCAGTAGCTGTCGTTCGGCTGCACCTCGGCCTTGCCGTCGTCGCGCGGAGGCGGCGATCGGCGATGGGAATACGCCCTCGACGGTCGCGGCGCGGGTGCTTCAAATCGCGGCTCGGAAAAACGGCCGCGATCGTCGCTTGGCTCCTGTCGCGCCGCCGGAGCGACCGGGGCGTAGCGATCGCCGACGTCGGAGAACGACGGGTCTGCGCGCGGCGGCGAAGGGGTCGGGGCCTCGATTGTGGCAAATCCGCTTGCGTCCTTGCCGTCGGCATTCTTCCGGTCCAAGGCGGCCGGTTCGCTGGGGGGCGTCGCCGGTTGCGCGCCGGCGTCCGGCCCGCCAAGCGGTTTCGCGTCGGCAACGTCGGCGCTCGACGGCGTCTCTAGGGCGTAGCGATTTTTGCGTTCCAGGTTAAACGGTTTGGGCGGCTCGGGCATCAGCGACGGCGCGGAACCGTGCATTTGACGATCGCCGCCGTCGAATTTCTTCTCGCGCCGGGCCGAGGTCAGCTTCCAGGGCGCCGAGTCGTCGGAGGCCGTCTTCGGCGGTTCGGCCGGAGCGGTTTTTGTCGGCGAGGCCTCGGCAACGACCGTCGGCGGCGCGGGAATCTCAAGCTTCCGACGGAATTGAAACGGGTCGCTCTTTGCATTCGTCGGGGCCGGCGGCCCAGAGGCGACTTCAACCTCGTTGGCCGCGGACGGACCATCGTCGGTGCCGGGGCCGGCCAGCCGCTTCACGGCGACCGCCCCCAGCACGATGAGCAGCACCGCGATCACAGCGACGCCGATTTTGGCTTCCTTGCCTAGTAGCGTGCGGCCGGCGGGCTTTTGCGGCGATTGGTCGTTCGGTTTGATTTCTTGGGACATTTTTTCGAGCCTCCGTGCTTGAAAACGGCCGGCATACATGCCGAAATTATATGTTTTCAGAAAAACAATGTCGCATGCGAGTAGCCGGGAGCTAACAGCTCCCGGTTAGTAAACATCTCTTGCTCTGACAGTTAAAAACCTATTCGCGTCTTTCCGCGACGCGAAGCTTTGCGCTGCGCGCGCGAGGATTGTCGTTGACTTCCTGTTCGTCGGGCCGGACGGGACGGCGGGTGAGTATCTTCAAGCGTGCATCGGCCAAAAAAGCTTCTTTCACGCGGCGGTCTTCGAGCGAGTGAAAACTGATCACGGCCAGCCGACCGCCCGGACGCAGGCGATCGGGAATGCGCCGCAGCACAATCTCGAGCGATTTCAGCTCGTCGTTCACCGCGATGCGCAACGCCTGGAAGGTGCGGGTGGCCGGGTCGATGCGATGTCCGCCGGGCGGATTGGGCACGCAGTCGCGAATCAGCTCGGCCAACTCGGCCGAGGTCTCGATCGGATGCCGGCGGCGCCGTTCGACGATGGCCCGGGCAATGCGCGGACTGTAGCGTTCTTCGCCGTAGCGCGAGATCAGTTGCGTCAGGTGTTCGGCGCTGAGCCGATTGATCAACCGCCGCGCCGGCTCGCCCGAAAGCGGGTCGAAACGCAAGTCCAACGGGCCGTCGGACGAAAAGCTGAATCCGCGGCTGCGGTCGGCCAACTGATCGCTGGAAAGGCCCAGGTCGAGTACGACGCCGTCGATCGCGGGAATCGCCAGTTGGTCGAGAACCTCGGGCAGGTCGCAAAAATTGGCCTGGATGAGCCGCACCGGCAGTCTGCGGAGATTTTCCCGGGCGGCATCGATTGCGGCGGGGTCGCGGTCGAGGCCGATCAACATTCCGTCGGGTCCCAGGCCGGCCGCCAGTGCCCGCGCGTGGCCGCCGCCGCCGAGGGTGCCGTCAACCAGCACCATGCCGGGGCGCGGTTCGAGCCAGCGGACGACTGGCTCCAACAGGACGGGCACGTGAACCGGCGCGGCTTCGGCCATGTTTGGTCGGATGGAAAAGTGCTAAAGCACCGACCCCAGGCGCTTCCGTGCGCCTGACCGAGGTCGAGTGCTTGCGGCCGCCTCGTCGGCTGAGGCGAGGCGTTCCGCGTTTCGCAACGGGCGGACGTCCTTGGCCGCCCATCCGTGAGAATTCGCCTCGCCCTCGCACCGGCGAAGCTGGGCGCCGATCCGGTGGCCGCAGATCGGCGCTGTGGGTCTCACGCGTAGCGAATGGACGAACATTCTCTTAAAAAAGAAAGCATTAGTTTGAAGGGCGGGTGCGCCGATTACGTCTA
>CAYMQL010000453.1:2710-3079 GCA_964392255.1 uncultured Planctomycetaceae bacterium
GGCCAGGTACGACTTCCACCGCTCCGCGCTCCAAACCTCGATGTGGTCCTGAACGCCCAACAACACCACCTCTTTCTCTAACCGCACCAGCTCGGCCAACTCGGCGGGAATTCGCACGCGTCCTTGCGCATCCCATTCCAGCCGCTGGGCCCGGGCAAAAAACAACCGGTTGAACGTGCGCACGTCGACCTGCGTGGGCGACGCCTGTTGCAGCCGCTCGGCCAATCGGGCGAAGGCTTCCTCCGAATACAAGGCCAACGATTGATCGGTTCCCGGGGCGATGTACATTTGCGGCGGGCTGTCGCCGCCCAGGGCTTCGCGAAGTCGTCTGGGAATCGCCACCCGGCGTTTTTCGTCGATCGAGCGGCA
>CAYMQL010000454.1:0-3075 GCA_964392255.1 uncultured Planctomycetaceae bacterium
CGGGTTATGGCGGCCATTTCCCCAGGGTAGCCGCTGCGCGGCAACCCTGGGCTAAACTATTCCAAGCCCTTCGGGCTACGGGGGCATGAGTCTACAATGTGGCGACTTTCGCAGTACAAACTGCGGAATACACACGGCGACGTCAATAACACCGCTCACGTGGGGGGGCAAACACCGCGCCGCTATCGGCCAATCAGCCCCGAGGCCCAGCAGAAATACGCGACCGGCGCCGACAGAAGCAGCGAATCGAGGATGTCTAGAATCCCGCCGAAGCCCGGCATCCAATCGCTCGAGTCCTTTCGGCCCACGTCGCGTTTCAGCAGCGACTCGGCCAGATCGCCGACCATTCCGGCCGCGCCCACCAAAAGCCCAAAGACGAGCCATCCCCACTGCGGTGAAAGAGCAACATATTCCGGCGTGGTCCAAGGCACGATCCAGCGAAACGCCAGCCACGCCCCCAGACACGAAAACGCCAGATCGCCGAATGCCCCTTCGAGCGTCTTTCCCGGACTAATACGCGGGGCCAACTTGTGCCGCCCGATCAACCGGCCGACGGTGTACGCGCCGGTGTCGCCCATTTTTACAACAATGATCCACGCGGCCATAACGCCGATGCCGCCGTCCATGCGAAGCGCGACGGCAGACATCAGCATGACCCCGACATAAAGCAGCGCGAACACGCTGCCCGCCAAATTGGCGGTCGCACGGCCCGGCTCGCGGTATCTCCGCATTTCAACAAGGAACACGGCAAACAGCAGCGCGCCGAGCGCAAAGTTCAGAATATTCAACAACAGCGTTGCCGAAAAACCGGGCGCGCCGCCGCCGGTCGAATAGCGGGCCGCGTGTTCTCCGGCCCACGGATAAGCGACCAGCAAAACGTTGCCGACGTACATCAGCCACGGCATCGGCCGAATGCCCGCCGCAGCCAACAGACCGAGCAGTTCTTGGGTCGCCAGCAGCGCCGCCAGAATGGCAATGGGAAGCAAATAGACGCCCGGCACGGCGGCCGTCGCATCGAGCCGACACAAGCCGACCAAGGCGACGATCAGCAGCGTTCCAAACAACAATCGCCAACGAAGCACGATATGCGACTCCCAAATGTTCCAACGAGCTTTCGCTCACGCAACGCCCGACAACTCCTCTTGGCGCGACCGGCTGCTGACGATCGACCAGATCAACTCGGCGACGTCGGCGGCGGCGTTCGGCCTCGCCATTTTACGCATTTCCGCAGCCATCTGCTCGCGCAAGCCCTTGTTGGCCAGCAGAAAGCAGATTTTTTCGGCCATTTCGTCGTCGAGCCGCCCGGTCAGATTGCGCTGGTCGATTGTAATGCAGCCGCCGCCGGCGGCATAGTGCCGAGCGTTGGCCGCCTGATGGTCGTCGGTCGCATGGGGATACGGCAAAAGCACCGCCGGCACGCCCGCTGCGGAAAGCTCGGCCAAGGTTGTGCCCCCGGCACGGCAAATGGCCAGATCGGTCGCCGCAAGCGTCTGAGGCATTTCTTCGACAAACGGCACAACCGCGGCGGGCATATCCAATTTCGAGTACAGCGTCCTGACGGCATCGAACTCGGCCTGCCCCGACTGATGCACAATCTGCCAGCCGGCCAGCTGCGACCGATTTTTATAGAGTGCCAGCGGCACGTTTTCGTTCAGCGCCCGCGCCCCGCCGCTGCCGCCGAGAACCAAAAGACGGAACGCCAAGGGCGGAGGGCGCAAGGCCGAAGGCGAACACTCAATCGTAGTGACGGAAGTCAGGAAAGCGGAGCGGCTTGAAAAAAGAGGGGTATTTTCAGTTTTTAAGATTTCGAAATTCGGCATCCCGGCGAACAACTCCGCCTTCCGCCCTCCGCCTTCCGGCTTTTGTTCTCCTGCTGCTCTCTCCTCAAACCGGCGCACCGGATTCCCAGTCACTCGCACCGGACACTCGCAGCGCAAACGCTCGGCCGTCTGCTCGAACGCCGTGCAGACCAGCGAGGCCCGTCGGGCCAACCACCGCGTAGCTTTTCCGGGCACGGCGTTTTGTTCCAACAGCACCAGAGGGATGCCGCGTGCGGCGGCGGCCCGGGCCATCGGCACGCTTGCGTATCCGCCGAGTCCGACGACGGCCGCCGGACGTTCTTCGCGCAGAAAACGCACGGCGGCCAAATATCCGGCCAGATTCTCGATGACGAACGAAACGGCCTCGCGCGCGCCGCGCGGCAGCGGCCGCGTCGGCATCGCAAAATACTCGAAGCCGGCTCGGGCCACGCGCTCGCGTTCGAACGGTTTTCCGCCGCCGCAGAAGGTGACCCGTAATTTTGGGACGGCGGCGGCAAGCCGATCGGCGACGGCGAGACCGGGAAACAGATGCCCGCCCGTTCCGCCGCCGGCAAATACAATATGAGTTGTCAAAGTGTTTTATGTCTCCGGCCTGACTCGCAGTTTTGTCCCGCTGTTGATTGCGTTTCAGGCAAGCAATAATTTATCGACGCGCTCCTATCCGCGTGTATCCGTGCGATCGACGGCGGTTGATCTACGCATTCGCCGTCGGAGCGGTTCGCGTAATTATTTTGCTCGGTTCCGATTGCGGCGTTAGGCATTCCGATTTTAAGCGACGCAGCCCCAACCAACGCGCACAGCGCTGCGGCGATCCAAAACCGAACGACGATTTTGTTTTCCGGCCACCCGAGAAACTGAAAATGATGGTGCAGCGGCGCGCATCGCAACAGCCGCCGCCCGAACAGCTTGAAACAGCCCACCTGAGCGATCACGCTGGCCGCCTCGACGACGAAAACACCGGCGATGACCGCCAGCAGCAGTTCCTGGCGGGCCACAACGGCCAGCAGCCCCAGTAGCCCGCCGAGCGGCAGCGCCCCGGTGTCGCCCATGAACACCTGCGCCGGATAGGCATTGTACCACAGGAAGCCAAGCCCCGCCCCGATCACCGCCATGGTGAACACCGTCAGCTCGCCGCTGCCGGGCAGGTAGATGATGTTGAGATAGTTCGAGAAGTCGACGCGGCCGCTCGCGTAGCTGATCACCGCGATGGCGATGAAAGCGATGGAAATCGTGCCGATGGCCAGCCCGTCGAGAC
>CAYMQL010000455.1:0-1170 GCA_964392255.1 uncultured Planctomycetaceae bacterium
ATCAATTGCGGCACATGGCTTAAATCTCCGCGCCCTCCGTGTCTCCGTGGTGAACTTAGCGCTGTAGAACTAACACTTGGCCATGAAACCCCAGCCGCGGTTCGCTGGGCCTCTTGGTCGCGAGTGATTACGGGCTGGGAACCGGCTCGATTTTTTGCCGTTTACGCCTAAATTTTGCCTTTTTTGCGAACCGTTGCTCCCGCCGAGCGCACCGAGCGGTTTTCGCCAAGTTGTCTTGACGCGGAGCGCGGCGATGGTTACCCTGTGCGACCCCAATGGGGGCATTATCCGTTTTCACGTCTCCCGACGCGGTCTATGTTCGACGCACGGCGGCTGAGTTTATGGCTTCCCGCGTTGCTGGTGTTGGCCGGCTGCGGCACGCCGCTGCGCCATGTCGAGTCGCCGCTTAAGCCGCCGCAAATGTCGCCCGACAGCGTGGTGCTCGAAATGTTCTTCGTCCGATTTCCCCAGGACGACGCGGCTGCCAAGGATAAAATTTGGGACGAAATCGACGAGCAGCAATTTACACCGGAGTTGCGCGATCGACTGACGCGGAGCGGCTTTCGCGCGGGCGTCGTGAGCGGGCCGATGCCCGTCGAATTGTCGAAACTCCTCGAACTGAGCGGCAAAACGGCCGCGGCCGAAGGCATCGCAGAAACCAAGGTGCAAGAGCTTGAGTCGCAACCGCGCGTGCTTCGCCGGCATCTGCAACTGCGCGCCGGCAAGCGGGCGGAAATCATCGCATCGTGCGTCTATCCCGAGTTGCCCCTGCTGACCTCGGAATCGGGCCGGGTTTGCGGCGAAACCTACTGCAACGCAAAGGGCATCTTTGCCGCACGGCCGCTGCCGCAACCCGACGGACGGATTCGCCTGGAACTGGTTCCCGAATTGCACCATGGCCAGCCGCGACCGCGTTGGGTGGGCGGCCCAGGCCTGGCCCGGCTCGACGCCAGCCAGCCGAAACGCGAGTTTTACGACCTGACGATCGCCGCCGACCTGACGCCCGGCGCCATGCTGGTGCTAAGCGGTCTGACCAGCCGGCCGGGCAGCCTCGGGCATTACTTCTTCACCGAAAACGACGGCCGCCCCCAGCAGAAAATGCTGATCGTGCGCCTGGCCCAGACGCAGCAGGACGGGCTATTCAACCCGCCCGAGCCGCTGGAGTTGGAG
>CAYMQL010000455.1:1270-3069 GCA_964392255.1 uncultured Planctomycetaceae bacterium
GCAATGCGTTGGGGTAACCAACGAGTCTCAATAATCAACTCAACCACAAATCCCCAACTCCCAAGTCCCTGACACCTCCCCCTGCTTCCTACTTGCCGATCATCTTCCGCACGCCCTCAAGCTGTCCGGCTGAGCCGAGCATCTTGTTCTTGTGTACGATGTAGTCGGCGTAGGCGGCCATAAAAACCTTTCCTGGCGGACGCAGGTCGAAATTGGCCGGGTCGTCGCGGAACGCCTCGCGATGGATCGCGCACCAGACCAGCCGGCCGTCGGTGTCGATGTTCACCTTGCAGACGCCCAGCTTCGCGGCGGGCAGGTATTGCTTTTCGGGCACGCCGCTGGTGCTCTTCATCTGGCCGCCGGCGTTGTTGATCCGGTCGACCCATTCCTTCGGCACGCTGCTCGATCCGTGCATCACCAGGGGGAAGCCTTGGGGAAGCACTTTTTGGATCTTTTCCAACACGTCGAAGTGCAGGCCCTGCTTGCCGGTGAACTTGAACGCGCCGTGCGAAGTGCCGATGGCCACGGCCAGCGAGTCGCAGCCCGATTTTTCGACGAATTCCGCGGCCTGATCCGGATCGGTCAGGCGGACGCTGCCGACGATGTCCTCTTCCACGCCGCCGAGCTGACCCAACTCGGATTCGACGACGATTCCCTTGGCGTGGGCGCGATCGACGACCCGGCGGGTGGTCTCGATGTTCTTTTTGAACTCCTCGTGCGAGGCGTCGATCATCACCGAGCTATAAAAACCGCTGTCGATGCAGTCGTAGCAGACTTCTTCGGTGCCGTGGTCCAGGTGGACGGCGAAAATCACCTCGGGAAACACCTGGTCGGCCGTGCGGATCATCGCTTCGAGGAACCGCTTGTCGGTGTAGCTCCGGGCGCCGCGGGAGATCTGCAGAATGAACGGGGCGCTGGTGGCCGCGTTGACCGCCTCGTCGTTCGACTTCGACTTGCCCAGATTGCCGCGGAACAGGCCGACGGTCTGCTCGAGGTTGTTAATGTTATAGGCCCCGACGGCATATTTGCCGTAGGCGTGCTGAAAAAGCTGTTTGGTAGTGACGATCATAGGACTTCTAGACTCCTGCTGGACCTCCGAGGCCGGGACGGTAAACGGTGTATTTTATCGAAGTGCCGCCGTGCGAACCAGGGGGCGCTCCAGGAGCAAATCCCTGCCGCAAAAATCCCTCAAGTGGGGGATTTCCATAAATAACCGATCTTCGTTGTCAGGAACGGCAATTCGGCGGTCTATATGGTTTCGGTATGCTGCATCATGCTGCGTCGTCTATTCCAGAGTACATAGGGAGTACAACCATGAGACGGGTTTGCGTTGGCTGCTGCGTTGTGGCGTTGGCTCTATTGGCCGTTCGGGCATCGGAAGCGTCGATCACGATGGTGAGTACTTCTCACGAGGTGATGGCCTACGATGGTGAAGCTGACGTCTTTGTTCATACTTGGAACGGCGACTTGATGCCGGTAGATACGACCCTTGACGCCGTCGCCGGCCTCAACTCCTCACATACTCACCTGGTCCGGTCGGAAACGCTATTCCAATACACCTTCGTCCACATGCGAGATGGCTCGTCCGCCAACGATGGTAGTGCGGCGTTCAGCACCGGCGCGGACGTATTCACCGTTAGCGTTCCCACGCAGTACAGCATATCCGGTGAATACGTTGGAGGGGGCTCTGGATGGATTTGGCTCTATGCCCGCCTGGCTGACATGACCCCAGCAGGATTGGATTTGACGACTTATGGCTCCCAAATTAGTTTCAACGCACCGTACACGTACTTCCGCTG
>CAYMQL010000456.1:0-3063 GCA_964392255.1 uncultured Planctomycetaceae bacterium
TCGAGATAGCCGGGAGCTAACAGCTCCCGGAGCGTGGCCGCCAATCCGTGCATATTCCGGGGGCTGTTAGCCCCCGGCTACTGCGACATTATGAACCTGAGACCCAATAAACGGCGGCGGGAAATGCGGATTCGCGTTTCCAAAAATTGCCCTCCGCGGCGCCTGCTTTCTTCTGAATGCCGCCCCTGGTCGATTCGGCCGCGATTTGCTATCCTTGCGGCTTCGCGTTTCCGCGTTTTGACGACGATTTTTCCGCAAATTCAAGAAAAACGGAGATTTTTTATGCCTATTTCCACCGAATCGATGGCGGCCTGGTGCCGCAAGCTGCTCGGGGCCGATCCGAACGCCCCACAACTGGCTCTGGAACAGTATCTGACGGCCATTCCTCGCATCGAGTGCCTGGGCAAGCTGCCCAGCGGCACGGCCGTACTCGTACGCGGCGACGTCGACGCCAAACCCGGCCCGAACATCGGCGACGGCGACATCCGGCTGCGGTCGATGAAAGACACGCTCAAGTTCGGCCAAGAGCGCGGCTGGAAGCAGATCGTCTTTGGCCACGTCGGACGCGAGCCCGAAAAGTCGCTGGCCAAGGTCGCCGCCCGGCTGGGCGAAATCCTCGGCTGCAAAGTCGCCTTCATCGAGGATTGGCTCGATCCGGCCACCACCACAATCACCGACGATGCGGCGAAAACCATCGCCGACGCTCCCCCGGGCAGCGTCATCATGCTTCAAAACACCCGCAAGTACGACATCGAGCGGGTGCTGTGGAAGGCCAAGCCGGCCGACGCCGACCGCCTGGCCGAAAATCTCGCCAAACTGGCCAACGAGTTCGCCGCCAAGGTGGCCAAGGTCTACGTACACGAGGCCTTTTCGGCCGGCAGCCTCGACGCATCGAGCGTCGCGGTGCCCGCCGCAATGGACCAGGTCGCCCTAGGCAAGTACGAAGCCGAGCAGTTCGACGGCCACCTGAAGGAATGCCTGAACGCCCAGATGGTCATCTTCAGCGGCCTGAAGATCGACAAGCTCGACGACCTTCAGGCGATGATCGCCCGCGGCAAGATTCGCAAGGTGATCGCCGCCGGCTCGCTGGCCATGGCCCTGAAAAAAGCCGCGGCCGAGCTTGAAGGCGGACAGTTCGACCTCGGCCTGTCCGAAGACCCGGCCCACAAAGACAAGCCCTACTACATCCCGCACGAGCGGATCGAACAGGCCAAGCGGATGATTACCGAGGGCCGCACAAAGGGCATCGAGTTCGTCATGCCGGTCGATTTCGTGCTTCAAGACGGCCAGGTGTCATCTCTGGTCGGCCCGGGCAATCAGCAGTTCGACGTCGGCCCGGCCTCCAGCGCGATGTACGAAAAGGTGGTGAGCGATTTTATCGCCGCCCACAAGTCCGACCGTCCCGCGGCGGTCGTTTTCCACAACGGCGTGTTCGGCATGTTTGAGGTCCCCCCCTTTGGGGGGTCTACAGAGAAGTTCATGTTCCAGTTGAAACGGATGACCGATGCCGGCATCAAAGTATACGTCGGCGGCGGCGAGGGTGGAACCGCGCTGGAAAAGTATGGTCAACCAGATTGGGTCACGTACTGTTTCACTGCTGGTGGAACTGTACTCAACGCGCTTGGTAGCGAGCCGGTGCCTTATCTTGTTGCGCTCAAGATGGCGGCTGAGAAGATGGGGCCGAAGCCGCATAAATAAAGGCGTTTGACAACGCGCGGCCCCCATTGCAGAGTCGCAATCGGCAGGGAAATTCTGGCGGGACAACGGATTCAGAATCCGTTGCTCCTACTTAGACGGCCCGCGACCGGCCGGCTGGTATCCCTTGACGGCAACCGCGACTTTCTAGAAGATTGTGCGAAACTGAGGGCTGCGGACATGAAAGGGTTTCCGAATCAGGTTGCCGATCTTGGTAAGCTCGCCAGCGCAGTTAAGGTCATTTCTGGCTTACTGGCGAACGGGCAGAATCCCCGGAGCGATACCGTCCTTGGAGAATCGCTTGTACGAAGCGGGGTTGCGGGAACTGGGCATACACCACGGGACGTAGAAACCTATCTAGCGGAGCAAAGTAAAAAGCCGCCCTCATACCGTTCGTTCGAGACGACGGCGCGCGGGCTGCGTGAACTTTTCGAGATTCTCCGGCTGATTGAGGACGATGGTCGGCAAGTACAGATCACGCCGCTCGGTAGACAAATCGCATCGGTGGCGGACTCCCCGACATCCCGGACAACCCTAGAAACTTGGCGCCGCGTGATTCGCCTCATGTCACATGATGGTGGCGACGGTCAGACATCCCATCCCTATCAGGTTTTGCTCCGTCTCATCGCACGCAAGCCAGGAATTACCAGGGCGAAATGCGCGCTTGCGCTCGAAGCTAAAGACGACAGCGATGCCGAGTTAGAGCGAATCGTCAAACTTTCCGACCTGCCAGAGGAGCAAATCAGGTCTCGTACAGGAACTACGAAATCGAACTGGGATAACGCGAAGAAGATATTGCCGCACTTCGCAGAACAGTTGGGAGATGTAACGAAAGTCGGGCAAGAGTTTTATTTGAGCGATTCTCCGGGAACAGGCGCGCAGGCGGACGCGCGCAGCGGTGCAACGCGCGACACGACTGCGCGCGTTAAAACGCCGAGGAGTTCCAGCAACGTCGATTCTACGACGATCGCAAGGGCAGGCACGGTCGATACTTTTGACGAGGCGGACGATACCAGCGAAGAGGAGCTTGATCCGCAGGCCCTCAGGCGACGGCGTGACAAACTCAAGGACAGGCTCAAGAGACACAATCTCCTCGTCCAGGCGGCAGCCAAGGTGCTAGAGAAGGAAGGCGCACAGCTATACGAGAACCCGTTCGATTGCTTGGCGTGCTATTCAGCCGAGGGCTTGCTGGTGGAAGTAAAGTCCTTGGATGGAACCGCAGATGATGAGAAATCGCGTGTAAAGGAGGCTCTTGCTCAGTTGCTCTATTACGAGTCCTTCGTCACCCAGCCAATACACTCGACCGTCAGAAAGGGTAGTGTCTGTCAAGTTGCGCACATTTGATTTTAGGGTAGACCTTGGAACTGG
>CAYMQL010000457.1:0-3052 GCA_964392255.1 uncultured Planctomycetaceae bacterium
TTCCCGCAACCTTAACTCGCCAAAGTGCATTGCCGGCTGATCGCCGGCGGTGAATCGACCGCGCAACACTCGCGCGGCGATCCGAGGCCTAGAATCATTCGGGCCAACCGCCGTGGGTCGGCCGTCTGGATGTCGTCGGGCACGTTTTGGCCGTCGGTCAAATAACTCAGGGGCAAGCCCGTCGTTCGGACCAGCGGCAGCAGATTGCCCAGACTATGGGCCTCGTCCAGCTTCGTCAGAATCAGCGAGGTCGCGCCGACGGCGCTGAATTGTTCGGCCGTATGTTGGAGGGTTCGAGCGCCGGCCGTGCCGCTGAGGACCAGATGGACCTCGTCGGCCCGGGCTTCGTTCAAAAACGCCCTAAGCTCCTGGATGCGGATGTCGTCTTTCGGACTGCGACCGGCCGTGTCGAGCAGAATCAGGTCCAGATGGCTCATCCGCTCGACCGTCTCACGCATTTCTCGCGGCGTCGAAACGACGTGCATCGGCAGATCGATGATGTCGGCATAGGTTCGCAACTGCTCGACCGCGGCAATGCGATAGGTGTCGAGCGTAATCAACCCTACGCGGCGTTTTTCTCGCAGGCGGAAGTTGGCGGCGAGCTTCGCGATGGTCGTGGTTTTTCCGACGCCGGTCGGGCCGATCAGCGCCGCCAGCCGGCAACGGCCCGAAGTCGCGGCGATTGGGCCGGATACGCGAATATCGCCCTCGATTGTGTCGGCCAGACGGGCACGCAACAACGCCGGGTCGCTGAGACCTTCGGCGCCGGGGTCGCTGCGAACGCCCTCGACCAGTTCGCGGGCCAGTTCCTCGCTCAGGTCGGCGTCGAGCAGGTCGGTGAACAGGCGGAACAGCTCCTCGGGCCAATCGTCGGCGCCGTTCTTGGAACGGCGGCACAGATCCTTGACCATCGCTTGCAGCGCCGCAAGCTGGCCTTGCACCGCATGGTCGAGTTTCACTTCGTTGGTCGGAGGGTTATAGGGACGCGGCATCGGCGGCGTTTCGATCCGTTTTTCGGCGGGCGGACTCGACGCCAGCCGGCTCGGAACGTTGACGCCGCGCGCAGCCGTCACTTCGATCTGCCGCGGGCCGGGCAAAAATCGCAGCCAACGCGGGCGCACCTCGCGCGTGTGCAACACGGCCGCGTCGGGGCCGAGTTCTCGGCGCACCTGGGCCAGCGCTTCGTGCATCGACGTCGCTCGGAAGGTTCGAAGTTTCATGGGAACAGAGGGGTTCGGGACTCGGGGTTCGGGACTCGGGATTGGAAATGCGGGGCGGGCACGCTGCGGTGTGCCGCCTGCTGCCCAATGCCGACTGCCTGCACGGTCGCCGCGGCCTCGACCGTCGTGTCGCGCGTGATTTCGTCGATGCCGAGGACGATCAACTGCGGCAGTTGTGCGGCGGTCAGTTGTTTGACGATCGGCCGGATGGCCGTTCCGACCAGCAGGATCGTCGGATGGCCCAAGGCGGCGATCTTTTCCAGGCTTTCGGCGACGGCCCGGCACAGGTCGTCGATTTCGCGCGGCGGCAGGCCGATTGCGATTCCTTCGTCGTCGAGCCGGCAAGCGGCATGGATTCGCTCTTCCCAGGCAGGATCGAGCGCGACGACGTGCAGCCGCTGTTGCGGATCGCGGTAACGCGAGCAAATGCTTCGGGCAAGCCGCCGGCGGACGTGTTCGGCCAGCAAAATCGGATTTTTAACGCGCGGGGCGTAGTCGCCGAGCGATTCCAAAATCGCGCCCAACTGGCGAATCGGCACCGACTCGCGCAGGAGCAGTTGCAGAACCTGTTGCACTTCGCCCAGCTTCATCACGCCGGGGATCAGTTCGTCGACCACGGCCGGCGACGCTTCGCGGAGCTGGTCGATCAGATGTTTCACAGCGTCGCGCGAAAGCAACTCGTCGGCGTGTTGTCGGGCTGTCTGGCTGAGGTGGGCAATGATCGTGGCCGCCGGATTGATCGTCTCGTTCTGGATCGTTCCTTCGGCCACGGCGACGTCGGCGATTTTGATTCGGTACTGGCCGTGGGCCAGCCGCATGTTGTCGCGCACCCGGACCTTGGGCAAAACGATGCCCAATTCCGCCGCAAGGCTTTGCCGCACGCGGCGGATGCGGTCTAAAAGATCGCCGCCGCGTTTCTTGTCGGCCAGCCGAATCAGGCCGATGCCGAGTTCGAGTTCCATCGGATCGACGGCCAGATAATCTTCGACTCGCTGGTCGTTTCGGACGGTCTCGGCCTGTTTCTTCGCGGCGGCGGCCGATTGGACTTTATTTTCGCGGCGAAACAGCGTCACGGCGACGGCCGCGCAGCCCGCGCCGATCAACAGCAGCGGAATGCGAGGCATGCCGGTAAAGATCAAGAGCACTAAAAATCCGCCGGCCACGGCCAACGCCTGCGGCCGCAAAAAGAGCTGTCGCAAAAACTCTTTCGGCAGGTTGCTTTCCTGGCTGCTGCGCGTGACCAACATGCCGGCCGCCAGCGAGATCAGGAACGCGGGCACTTGGGTCACCAGGCCGTCGCCGATGGTCAGCGTGGTGTAGAGCGCGCCGGCCTGGCCGAGGCCCATGCCCGACCGGAGGCCGATGAACAGTCCGCCGATGATGTTGATAAGAATAATAATGATTCCGGCGATGGCGTCGCCGCGAACGAACTTGCCGGCGCCGTCCATAGCGCCGAAGAAATCGGCCTGTTGGGTGATTTCCTGGCGGCGGCGTTGGGCCTCGCGCTGGTCGATTGCCCCAGCGGCCAGATCGGCGTCGATGGCCATTTGCTTGCCCGGCATTCCGTCCAACGCGAACCGGGCGGCGACCTCGCTGATGCGCGTCGCGCCCTTGGTGATCACCACGAATTGAATCACCACGATGATCGAAAAGATGATCAGGCCGACGACAATTTTGTCGCCGCCTGCGGAACTGCCGGTCACAAACTCGCCGAAGGTCCGCACAACGCCGCCGGCCGCCAGCAGGCCGTCGCTGCCGGCCCGGTTCAGGATCAGCCGCGTTGTGGCCACGTTCAAAACCAGCCGATATAAGGTCGTAGCCAGCAGCAGCGA